>JBOFFD010000067.1:0-3745 GCA_051648425.1 Planctomycetia bacterium | reverse complement strand
CACAAGTCGGCCCCCAGGTCGAACAGATCGTTGCCGATGCTGCGCAAGAGGTCGACTTCCTGAACGCCGGCCGCCAACGTCAATAGGCCGACGACCGCGTTCAGTTCGTCGACGGAGCCGTACGCCTCGATGCGGGCGTCGTCCTTCGGGACGCGGTCGCCGGTCCCCAGGCCGGTGGTGCCGTCGTCGCCGGATTTCGTGTAGATGCGGGATAAATAGACCATCGTCGTCGGTTTCCGTTGGTAGGTGGTTCGGCGCGTCGCCGCCGGTCTGGGATCTTAGTGGCGACCCCGGCCGATTCGCCGAAACGGCCGACGCCACACAAACCCTCTTTTCGGCCCTTGCCACGAAGGAACAGGTAGGGGTTTTGCGCCGCCGTTCCGGCGAGGGAAGAAGACTGACGGTGTTTCTTCCGCCAAAGCCCGAATCGTCGCAGCTTTTTGCATGGTGCGGCGAAGCCCCTTGACGATCAAGCGGTTGGGGCGTGGAACACCCTTCTTTGGAAGGCCGTCGTCGCCGGCGTCGCTCCGCCCTAGACGGCGTCGCAACCTGGACTTCGGCGACCGCCACCTCATCGAGATCTGGTATTGGGGTGTCGTCGCCGCCAACGGGCCGCCGCCACGTGCGTTGCTTCATGAAAAAAGCCGTCACGCTTTGGGCTCTAACGGACGACCGGTCCGGCAGCCGCCGGCGGCAGCGCAAAAACCCGCCCTTTTCCTGCCTCCAGACTCGAGAAGCAAGCCACGGCTCGCACTCCATAGGCTCTCAGCGGTTCTTCATTGATTTTTTCGGGTCGGGAGGTCGAATCGTCGTTGGACGGAAGGGTAAGTCGGAAGAATTAAACTGCCGAAGACAGGACTTGAACCTGCACGGGGTTGCCCCCACTAGAACCTGAATCTAGCGCGTCTGCCATTTCGCCACTTCGGCTTGTCGAGTGGAATCGAGACCCTTCGATAATAGATCGACGTTTGCGAACGTCAACCCGCCGCCGTCGGAAAAACATGGCTCGTGCCGAATCGCCCCTGCCGGCTTTCGCCCACCGCCATAGAACGAGTGGTTCCGAGAGACGACGCCGACGTTCGGCGGAGAATTGCTCGGCGGCCCGCCGCGCTTTCAAGGGGCGTCGGCGGCCAGGCGCGACGGCGAACCTTCCACCAGGATGCCGCGACGATGAAGGGCGCTTTTTCGTTCGGGTCTTCCGACGCCGTCGGCGCCACGTCCGCCCAGCGGCCGACGGCCGACGGCCCGCTCGCGTCCGCGCCGGTTTGGCTGCATCTCACCAACGATTTGACCGACCTCGATCGGCTGCGGCACGCCCTGGATGCGACCGCAACCGAATGGGGCGTCGCCGACGACGTGGTTTGCGCCGTCGAGTTGGCGGTGGAAGAACTCTTCGTCAACGTGGTGCGGCACGGCTACCCGCCCAGCCCGCCCGATCCGCCGCGGCCCATCGACGTCCGTCTGGAACGATGCGACGGCGGCCTGGAAATCGAACTCGTCGACGCCGGTCGACCGTTCGACCCCACCGCCCTGCCGCCGCCGCCGCTCGACGCGCCGCTCGACGACCGTCCGGTGGGCGGCTTGGGCGTCTATCTGGTGCAACGAACCATGGATCGGGTGGCTTATCGCCGCATGGCGGGGCGCAACCATCTGACGCTATGGAAACGCGCGACGCCGAGCGGCGAGCTTTTCGGCGAAGCGGCGTCGCGCGGCTGACCCGCGCGCCGACGAACCAGAACAACCAACCGACGAACCGTTGGAGACGACGATGCAGTGGATCGTGGATCGACGAGCCGATGCGGCGGTCGTGATTCTCAGCGGCCGGCTCGACGCGCTGTCGGCGTCGGCCTTCGAGACGGCGCTGCTGGCGCTTCTGGCGGAATCGCCCTCGACGGTGCTGGACATGGCCGACGTCGCGTACATTAGCAGCGCCGGCCTGCGCGTCTTGGTGTTGGGGCTGAAACATTGCGCCGAGCATGGCGGACGGCTGCGGGTTTCCGCCGTCCAGCCGACGGTGTACCAGGTGCTGGCGATGACGCAACTCGCCGACAAGCTCGACTGCCCCGCGCCGATGAAAGCCGGAGGCGGCGAGTGACCACGGACGACGAGCAGCGGGTGTGGGTTCGGCTGGTGCCGCTGAACACGGCGGCCGCAGTCTGGATCGACGGCGTCGGACCGATCCGCGGCGAGATCGTCGATGAATCGACGGGCGGCGCCGGCGTCGCGCTGGAGCCGGGCGTCGCCGACCTGGAACCGGGCCGGGCCTTGACGCTGGAGTTGGACGGCCGACGGTTTGAGGCCACAGTGGTGACGTTCGTTCGCAACCCCGACGACGGCGGCGCGCGGCTCGGCTGCCTCTGGAAGGAGCCCGGCCCCTTCAAAGCGGGCAACGCTTGGGTCGTCGGCGACCTAAGCTGAATTTCATCCGACACCGAATTCTTATACACCACGCGATTTTCTTCTTTTTCCTTGCCGTCTCGTCCCGCATTTTCGTTTGACGACGAACAACTTGCAAGCTAGGGTTTCCCCGAAGCCCTCGAACGACGACCGAATGAATCGGCCGTAGGCCGCGCAGCATTGCACTGAACGCAGTTCAACAACGAGGCATCGTCACGGCGCGAACCGCGTCGGGGCGAACTTCGGACGCCGCGCGGTTCCGCCGTCGAGTCGACCGGCCGCCTTAGACGCCACCTTTCACCGCACGTCGATGCGGCGCGCCCAAGTTCGGCCGCCGCGCCGTCGCCGTGCCATCCGATTCGCAAAACACGCCGTCCGGGCGGAATCCGCCCGTGGTCCGGCACGTCCCCGACGCGCGGCGCGGCGCCGTACGTCATGAACTTCCCGAAGTCTTAGAGGCGTCGGCGCGCCTGCATCTTTGAACGCGCGCCGCCACTTCGTCGAACAAGGTCCTTGAAATGTACAAGTTCGTCAACCTGGAAGAACGCCTGGTTCCCGCGTCAGCCGCCAACCTGCTCAACGCCACCCTCACCGCGGGCGTGTTGAACATCCAAGGCAGCAACAAGGCCGACGCCGTGCTCGTCGACACCGCCGACGGCGCCGTCCGCGTCAATCTGAATGGTCAAGTCCAATCGTTCAACGGCGTCACCGCGCTCGTCTTCAACGGCGGCAACGGCGACGACATGTTCGTCAACCGCGCCGGCCTGCCCAGCATCGCCAGCGGCGGCAACGGCGCCGACTATCTCGTCGGCGGCACGGCGGACGACGTCCTCAAAGGCGACAACGGCGCCGACAATCTCGAAGACGTCGGCGGCAACAACACCATTTTCGGCGGCAACGGCAACGACAACGTCGACACCGGCGCCGGCAACCACACCATCTTCGGCGAAGGCGGCGACGACGTCCTGTACGCCCTCCTCGGCAACAACCTGCTCGACGGCGGCCGCGGCCGCGACATCCTGATGGGCGGCGCCGGCAACCGCTTCAACGCCGACAAGCAGGATCAGAAGATCGAGTTCTTCGTCGACCGCGGCGCCGAACTCGCCCTGCAGGACGGCGTGCTTTACTTCCTGGGCACCGCCAGCACCGCCAACCGCACCGTCGTCGTCGACGAAGTCGGCGCCAATCTGAACGTCACCGTCGACGGCACCACGTCGGTCTTCAAGAAGTCCGACGTCAAGTTCATCGCCGGCTTCTTCGGTTCCGGCAACGACGTCTACGTCAACAACTCCAGCGTCGACTCGGTCTTCTACGGCGCCGCCGGCAACGACGTGCTCGTCGGCGGGAC
>JBOFFD010000066.1:0-3973 GCA_051648425.1 Planctomycetia bacterium | reverse complement strand
ACGTACGCAGCGTGCTGGCGTTGCGGACCCGCAGGATGAGGGCGTAGTCGGCGTCGCCCAGTTGCGGAGTCGTCTTAAAGTCGCCGTTGACGTTCGTGTCGAGCGAAACGAAGAAGGCAGAGTCGCTGGAGGCGTAGTTTTGCACCGCCTGCAGACTGTAGTATCGGTGCAGGCCGACGATGTTGTCTTCGGCGTTGTCGAACGGATTCTGGGTCTGCGTCGCCGGGTTGGCGGTGTTGGTGATGAAGGCCGAGCCGTCGGGGTCGACGCGCAGGAACGGCGTCTGCGTGGCGACGGCCGGCGTGGTCGTCGTCGCGGGAATGTCGTCGTCGTAGAGGTACGGCGGGTCGCCGTCCAAGGCGTCGGCGGCGGTCTGGAACTTCGCGCCGATCCACAGCCGGGCGTCGGTGAACTGCGGGGTGCCATCGAACGTCATCATGTTCGCGGAAATGATGATCGAGTCGCTGGTGACCCCGACGCTGGGGAAGTCGGCCCAGTGGCGGATCGGCTGCGGCGTCGGGAAGACGACGGTCGTGCCGTCCGAGCGCGGCGGCGGATTCGGGTTGATGACCGGCGAACCGCCGTTGTCGACGACGTCGCCGTTGTCGAGCGTATAGTTTGGGTCGATGGCGGTGAATTCACCGGTTTCCGCCCGGTCGACGGCGATCATCTGGAACTGCCAGCCCTGGTTCGGGTCGGCCGTGTTCGAGACGGCGACGTAAATCCGCGAAAAGGTTTCTTCGTCGGTGTTGATGGCGACGACCACGAACCGTTGGGCGAACGTATCGAAAATGACGCGCGGCTTGCCGATGTAGGCGTCGAGGCCGGGGCCGAAGTCGACGCGCGGGTCCTCGTAGTCGCCCGGCTCGACGACGGCCGGGTCGACGCCGACAGGGACGATCGGGTCGCCGAAGGGCGGAAGGTCGATCGGGGGGGTCGTGTCGTTGACGTTTGAACGCAGCGAGAAGAAATCTTCCAGGTCGATCTCGGTCAGGTTGGTCAGGACGCCGGTCTTCAGCCGCCATCCGATGTTCTGGTTGGTGGTGGCGACGAGCCAATCGGGACCAACGGCGCCGGTCGGCTGCGGAGGGTCGTCCATGTGGAATTCGGCAGGGATTTCCGGGGTGGTTGGCGTGGCGGGGACGAGTGGGCTGCGCGGTTCAAAGTCCAGGAAGTCCGGTGACACGTCTTGGCCGAGATAGGGCGTGGGAGGCAGGAGCGTGGTGGCCGGCACGTCGCGGGCTTCCAGTCGCTCCAGCCGCGGCAGGAAACCGCTCGACGCGCCGCGCGGTCCTAGTTGGCGCGACCGAGCCTCGGCCGCCGGCTTTCGTCCACGTTCCGTCATGACAGCTCCCTCGGGTCGTCGCCGCCGAACTTGCGCCCGGCCGACCGGTTCCCCCGCCCCTCGGCGCGGGAATGAATGGAGACGGCCGAATTCGACCCTCCTCGTTTGGTATCGACTGTTTCACTGGCAGTGTTCAGCCAATCCCTACCATCGGAGCCCTTTTCGGGACCGCGACGATCGGTCCGCGCCGCCCCGAAAAGGTCGATTTTTCCTGGAATCGCTTCAAGTCGAGACCAGACGGGAGAACGGCGGGTGGCGGCGCGGTCGGCCGTCGCATAAAATTAAACGAAGTGGCGTACACTATGACGGCGACCGAGCCTCGCGCCGGCGTCGATCCAGGCGCCCGCGGGTTCGCGGATCGACCGCGCTCGAACTCCAGCCTTCGAATCTTCACGAGGTCTCACCTATGCGATTCGATTCAAGCCGACAGCGGCTTTCCGTCGTCGTGTTGACGGCGTTCGCGGTTGCGGCGTTCGCGCTGTTCGCGCAGAACAGCGGCGTTGCCAAGGACGCCCCCGCGAAAAAGAACGCGTCGAGGAAAACGGCGAGGAAGTCGGCCGCCGCCGACGCCGCCGGCGACGACAAGGGCCTGCTCGCCCCCCAGCCCCGGCCGCCGCGTCCACCGCTGCCGGCCAGCAAGCTGCCGCTCGAGTTCATCAAGGGCGAGCGCATCGCCTTCGTCGGCGGCGCCACCGCCGAACGGTTCAACCTCTTCGGCACGTTTGAAACCCTGTTGCACACCCGGTTTCCCAACCTGAACCTGGTAGTGCGCAACTTCGGTCGGCCCGCCGAGGAAGTCGGCGTTCAGCAGCGCTCCGGCGACTACACCCACCTCGACGACCCGCTGTCCGCCTTCGGCGCCGACACCTTCGTCTGCTTCTTCGGCTTCAATGAATCGTTCGCCGGCCCGGAAGGAGTCGAGAATTTCAAGAACCAGTACGGTGCGTACATCGACGAATACACCCGCCGCTATCCCCGCGACGACGCGAAGGCCCCGCCCCGCTTCGTGCTGATTTCGCCGCTCGCCTTCGAGGCGACCAGCGATGAATTCCTGCCGAGCGGCGTCGCCGAAAACAAGAATTTGAAGCTGTACGCCGAAGCCGCGGCGGCCGTCGCCGCCAAGCGCAGCTTGGCGTTCGTCGACCTGTTCGCGCCCACGAACGACCTTTTCGCCAAGGAAGCCGGCGCCCAGTACACCGTCAACGGCGTCCACCTGAATAAGAAGGGCGACGAAGCGGTCGGCTCCCTGCTCGACGGCCTGTTGTTCCAGTCTCAGAACCCGGCGGCGGTCGGCTCGGCCGAGTTCGAGAAACTGCGCGCCGCCGTCGTCGACAAGTCGTGGGTCCACAGCCAAGACTACCGAATGGTCAACGGTTGGTACGTTTACGGCGGCCGTCGCACCTGGGACCAGAAGACCTTCCCCCGCGAATACCTCAAAATTCGCGCGATGGCGGCGGTGCGCGACCAATACGTCTGGGACCTCGCCCAGGGCAAACCGGCGCCGGCAACGCCCGACGACTCCGAGACCGGCGAACTGTTTGTTCCGCCGACGCGCTTCGGCGACCCGTCGAACGCCAACAAGGAACGGGCCGACCTGAAGTATCTCACCCCCGAAGAGCAGATCGCCACCTTCTCGATTCCGCCCGGCTTCGAGGTGAAACTGTTCGCCAGCGAGCGTGAATTCCCGCAATTGGCCAAGCCGTGTCAGTTGGCCTTCGACAACAAGGGCCGGCTCTGGGCCGGCTGCATGCCGACCTACCCGCAGTGGCTGCCCGGCGGCCCGCCCCCCGACGACCGCCTGTTGATCTTTGAAGACAAGGATTCAGACGGCAAGGCCGACGAGTGCAAGGTCTTCTACGACAAGTTGCACTGCCCCACCGGCTTCGAGTTCTGGAACGGCGGCGTCTTAGTCGTCGACCAGCCGCGCCTCTTATGGCTCAAAGACGAAGACGGCGACGACAAGGCCGACACCGTCGTGCAGATTCTGGATGGCTGGGCGACTGACGACACCCACCACACCGCCGGCGCCTTCGAGTGGTCGAACGGCGGCATTCTGCACATGTTGGAAGGGGTGGCCATGAGCACCACCCTGGAAACCCCGTGGGGCGCCTTCCGCCACCAGGGTTCGCCCGGCGCCTACCAGGTCGACCCGCGCACCTGGAAAGTGAAGCACTTCGTCACGCCGGGCTACGGCAACCCCTGGTGTTACGTCTTCGACCAGTGGGGCCAGGGGATCGTCGGCGACGGCACCACCGCCGTCCAGCACTGGGATACGCCGCTCAGCGGCGCCCAGTTCGGAGCCCGCCGCGGCCTTAATCCCGTCTTCGACACTCAAGGCATGCGGCCCGTCATCGGCAGCGAGTTCCTCATCTCACGTCATCTGCCCAAGGATGTGCAAGGCCAGTTCATCTACGCCTGCGTCATCAACATGAACGGCCTCACGCGGTTCACCGTGTACGACGACGGCGGCGCCGGCTTCACCGGCGCCCGCGTGAAACAAACGATCGACGGCCAAGAGAAGCCGTTCGACCTCCTTTCCAGCACCGACCGCTACTTCCGCCCCGTCGATCCGCTCATCGGTCCCGACGGCGCCGTCTGGTTCGGCGACTGGGCCAACGCCCTCATCGG
>JBOFFD010000065.1:0-3652 GCA_051648425.1 Planctomycetia bacterium | reverse complement strand
GGCGAAGGGCGTCGGCGATCTTCGCCAGTTGTTCCTCGGCGAGTTGGTTTTCGGCTTCCCGCCGCGCTTGCGCGACCTGTCTTTCCGCTTCTTCCAGTTCGTCGTCGGCTTTCTGTTGATCGCCTTGGCCGCCGTTTTGGCCCTGCTGCATCTTTTGGCCGGCGTCGCCCATTCGGCTCGACGCTCGGCTGGCCATTCGGCTCGCCTTTTCGGCATTGAGACGCGAAAGCCGCCGTGCGAGTTCCTCGGTCTTCTGCTGCAAATCCTTCTGTTGCTTTTGAAGTCGACGAAGTTCGTCATCGCGTTTCTTAGGATCGGCGATCGCCTCGGCGTCTTTCGTCTGTTTCTTAAGTTTTCGTTGGTCTTCGCGGAGGTTCGCGACTTCCTTTTCCGCTTCCTTCAGTTGTTTGACGAGCCGAGCCAGTTCCTGTTCGCGGCGGTTCTCCAGCGTGTCGATTAAATCGGCGACCGCCTTGGCCACGTCTTTCTGTTGTTGGCCGGCGTCGCCCATCCGGTTCTGCTGCACCGATTTCGCCGCGTCGCTCATCTTGCCGGCGAGGTTGCTCTGCTTCGTTTTGTCGATGGCTTCGCGCAGCATTTCGGCCGAGAGCGGGTCGGCCGTCGCCGCCTTTTCCGCCATCCGACCCATCTTGCGCTGCAGGTTTTGCAACTGCTCGCGGTTGTCTTCCTGCCGGGCGGCGATTTTCGCCAGCTCCGCCTTCTGTTCGGGGGTCAGTTCGTTCTCGGCTTTGCCCAATGTGGCGGTGGTTTGTTTGTCGACCTGCTGGCCGATCTCCGCCTGTCGCTTGCCGAGTTCGCGGGCGTCGTTCGCCGCCTGCGCCACCGATTCCCACTTGTCGAGCTGCTCGAGCATCTGCGTCAGCGCGGCGGAAACCTGCTGCTGATGGTCCTTGGCTTCGGCCAAGTCGCGCCGCAACGAACTGTCGGTCGGCTCTGAATCACCGGGTTTGTCAGCGGCGGGCTTTCCGTCTTTCGACGGCGTGTCGCCGGGCTTTGCTTCCGCCGTTTTCCCCGCCTCACCCTTCGACACCGCCGGTTTGGCGTCGCCGGCTTTGGCGTCGCCCGGCTTTGAATCGCCCGGCTTGCCGTCGGCCGACGCGCCTTCCTTGGTCGCCGCCGGTTTCGCGTCGCCCTTCTTAGATTCGCCCGGTTTCGCGTCGCCCGGCTTCTGCGCGCCCGCCTCCAACGCGGCGGTTTTACGGGCCTGGCTCATGGCCTGTTCGATCGGCGGCAGGTGCTGTTCGCTCAGCCGGTTCAGTTCGGAACGCACCATCGACAGCCGGCGGGTGGTCTCCAGATCGTCCACTTTATTGTCAGCGAGTTTTCCCAGCATCCGGTCGACTTGGCCTGTAAGACTTTGGTCGGACTGCAACATCTTCTCGCGGATGCGCCGCTGGATCGTCTCGGCCGATTGCAGCTTATCCATCGACTCGCGGCCCAGCTTGCCGACGACCTCCGCTTCCTTCTCTAGATCGCCGACCTGGGCCTGCGCCCCCTGTTGCAGCTTTAAGACCCGTTCCAACTGCTCGCGCAGCAGCGCCTGTTCGTTCTCAATCTGCTTTAAGAACTCTCCCTTGTCGACGACGGTAAGTCGGATTTCGCGGCTCTTACCGACGTTTGGACCGGGGGCGTCGCGGCGGTCGCGCGCTTCGATCCAAAGTTTGACGACCGAGCCGTTGGTGAGCTTCAGCGGTTGGACCGACAACGGAAACTCGATCAACCTGGAACGGTCGGCGAGTCGCTCGGCCGGGGTGGCGAACAGCGGAAAACGGAAATCGTTCATCAGATCGGCGGCGCCGGGGGTCGTTCCGTTCCGTTCGACTTTCAAGACAAGGTGGGCGTCGTCGACGCCGAAGTCGTCCTTGACGAGCGCTTTCAGTCGAAGGGTGGCGGCGGCGGTGATTTCCTGATCGCCGGCGGGGTTCTCCACGGCCACGTCGGGCGGCGAGTCGTCGGTGGCTTGGACGCGGAAGAGAAGCGGCGCCCGCAGCGCGTTCGACATTCCTTCGGCGTCGGTCATCAAAATCTTGTAGCTGTCGTCGGTCGTCACGATGAACTCGGCGTCAAGACGACCGGCGGACTTGTCGGGCGACGACGTGTCACCGGGGTCGCGGAGTGTGACGACGGCGGCGGTCGCCGGCCCTTTCTCCCAGGCCAGCTCCGCCTTCACCAGCGGCTTGTTGACGTCGGCCGACACTTTCACCTTCGAGCCGACGACCGCGCGGACGTGGCCGCGGCCTTCGGGGAAATCGTCCGCAGGGAGGCCGGTGTAGGCGGGATACGCGACGCGGAGCTTCAGGCCGGAGAATTCCGGCGCGGGTACGACGGCGACCTCGCGCCAGTCGGTTCGGCCGTCGCCGCCGACGACCGCGAATTGGAAGGGGCGGGTCGTCCGTTCCAGGCCGCCGCGGAAGTTGGCGTCGGTCACCGGGCGGAGCGGCTCCGGGGAGCCTGCTTCGGCGCCGAAGCGGTACTCGACGTACATCCGTTCGGGAACGACGCCCTGGACCGTGACCTCCAGGGGAAACGGGTCGCCGACGGCCACGCGCTCCGGGGCGGACACGATTTCGATGCGGGTGCGCTGGGGCCAGGCCGGCCCGTTGAACGGATTGGCCAGCCGGCCGAGCGCGATGGCGGCGTCAAGCGGGCTGGCGACGACCAGGATCAACACCACCGCCGCCACGCCGGCGGCCTGCTTCAAGCGAAGGCGGGCGGGCCGATCGGAGACGATTTCGTCGATCTTCACCGTCGCCAAAGCGGCGAGGGTGTCGTCGACGACCCGCGCCCGCAAGGCGGCGCTGCCAACGAGTTGGTCGTCGGCGCGGTGCCGCAGGAAGTCGACGGTGGAGGAAAGTCGTTCGCCGAGTTCGGGGCGAAGGCGTTCCAGCCGCAGCGCGATGTCGAGGTCGCGGATCGGCTCGGCGAGCGGGCGGGCGAGCCAGCGCCACGCGAGCCAACCGCTGGAAAGGAAAAGGCCGACGAGGAAGACGACGCGCATGCCCGGCGAGACGTGGAAGATCCAGTCGGCCAAGCCGGCGGCGACCACGACGGCCGCCGCCACCGCGGCGGTAAGCGCCGCGCCGTGGACGACCACCACCCGCCGCAGCCGGCGGCGGGTTTCGTCGAGTCTTTGCCGAAGCGTCGTATCCATGCCGGCACCCTCGATGATTGCGTACCCGTTCGACGCGCGGGCGGCGTCCTCGCTTTTCGTCGGCGACCGCCGGCGATGGGATTCAGTAGAAGTCGTTCTGATGGGAAGCGACGGCGACCGAGCCGCTCCCTAATCTCGCATCATACCATCCGCAGCCGCTTGCGTACAACCCATTCGACCACCAAGAGAGCCGCGAAGAGCCACAAAACCGGCCAGGTGTTCCAGAGGGAAACCGGGGCGTCGGTCTGGAGGACCACTTTGCGTCCCGTCGGCAGCAGCGAAAACAGTTCGTCGGCCTTCTCCAACGGACGATAGGCCCCCTTCGCGACGTCGGCGGCCTGCTTCAAGTCGGCCTCGTTCATTTGTACGCGGTCGAGTTCGCCGGGCGGGGGCGTCACTTGAAATTCGACGGTCGGTCCGTTCTCCAAGACGGGGTTCTGCAGGCGGACGCGGTACGAGCCGTCTTCGGTCTGGCCGAAC
>JBOFFD010000064.1:0-3238 GCA_051648425.1 Planctomycetia bacterium | reverse complement strand
GTTAGTTGCGTGCGCAGGGTCGTTTTTTGAGTCATCGCGCCGATTGAAAAATTGGCTGCAAGAGGAAAGTCTACGACCCTGTGCAGCGCATCCAACAATCTGAAGATCTATAGCCGCCGCTTTCCTCAGCGGCGCGTCCGTCCGTCGCCACACGTCGACCGGCTAAGGAAAAGGACGCGCCGCTGAGGAAAGCGGCGGCTAACGAAGACGTCCTGGCTTTCGGCGGCGCATCCACTTCCAACGAAGCCGGCGCTCCGGTTGCCCCGGGGCGGCGGCTTCGTAGCAACGTCGTTCAGGGATGGACGACGTCGTCGGACGGCGGAGGATGCGATGAAGAACGTGCGGTTCGTCATGGTCGGCGGGTTTCTGGGCGCAGGTAAGACGACGACGCTGGCGCGGCTGGCGCGGATGTACGCCGCCCAAGGGAAGAAGGTGGCGGTGGTCACCAACGACCAGGCGGCCGACCTGGTCGACACCCACAGCCTGCGGTCGCAGGGGTTGACGGTGGCCGAGGTGTCGGGCGCCTGCTTTTGCTGCCGGTTCGACGACCTCGCCGGCGAAGTGAGAAAACTCGAAGCCGCCGAACGGCCCGACGTGGTTTTGGCCGAGCCGGTCGGCAGTTGCACCGACCTCGTCGCCACCGTGGTGCAGCCGATGAAAGACTTGTACGGCGACCGTCTGACGGTGGCGCCGTACGCCGTCTTATTCAAACCGAGCCACGGACTGCGCATCCTGCGGAACGCCGAGGGCGCCGGCTTCTCGGCGAAGGCGGCCTACATCTTCCGCAAGCAGTTGGAAGAAGCCGACGCCATCCTCGTCAACCGCATCGACGAACTGTCGGCTGACGAAGCGAAGGAATTGGCCGGCCACCTCGCGCGGGAATTCCCCGGCACGCCGGTGCAGTGGGTGTCGGCGAAGACCGGCGCCGGCTTCGACGCGGTGGTCGAACTGCTGGCGCAAGAAGGACTGTTCGGCCGTAAGATCCTCAACATCGACTACGACGTCTACGCCGCGGGCGAGGCCGAGCTTGGTTGGCTCAACAGCAGCATCCGCGTGACGGCGCGCTTGCCGTTTTCACTCGACGCCTTGCTGCTTTCGATCGTCGAATGGTTGCAAGTGAAACTGAGCGGGACGGCGGCGGAAGTCGCGCATCTTAAAGTGATCGGGCTGGCGGAGGGCGCGTTCGGGGTGGCGAACCTCGTCAGCAGCACGACGCCGGCCGAGACGTCGCTGAAATCGTTCGCGGAGACGAAGGAATTCGACCTGGTCGTCAACGCCCGCGTGGCGACCGACCCGGCCGAACTGGAAATTTTGGTGCGGGAAGTGGTGGCGTCGGAATGCGCGAAAGTGGCGGCGTCGGCCGAGTTCTTACAGACGCAGAGCTTCCGCCCCGGCCGACCCGTTCCCACGCACCGTTACGCCGAGGCGAAGTAAGACGGATCTGACGTCCGGCACGTTCGCATGGCGCGTCCGTTCGGCCGCCGTTCGCAGCGATGAATCCGTCGACCGCGCCACGTGAACGTGCCGGTTATCAGGGATGCGTCCATCCATACCCAACTATTGCACGACACGAAACGGAAGACGCATGTTTGGACGGTGTTGGGCGGCGGTGGCGGCGTTGGTTTTGGCGGGGGGCGTTGCGGCGGCCGATGAACCGGCGCCGCGCGTGGTCGTGGGGTCGAAGGCGTTCACCGAATCGGTGATTTTGGGTGAGATGCTGGTCGGTCTGTTACGGTCGGCGGGCGTGGACGCCGTCCATCGCGCGGAACTCGGCGGCAGTCGGATCGTGTGGAACGCGCTGCGGGCGGGCGAGATCGACGTCTACCCGGAATACACCGGCACGCTGGGCAAGGAACTACTGGGCGAGCCGGCGACCGACGACCTCGACGAAATGCGGCGGCGGGCGGCCGAGCAGGGGGTGGTCGTCGCCGGTCTGCTTGGATTCGAGAACACGTACGCGCTGGGCGCGCCGGAGAAACTGGCCGCCGAGCGCGGCGTGAAGACGCTCTCCGATCTGGCGCGGCAGACTGATTGGAACTTCGGTCTTAGCGACGAATTCATGAACCGCGAGGACGGCTGGCCGGGGCTGAAGGCGGCGTACGGTCTGCAACCGAAGTCGTCGCGCGGTCTCAATCACGACTTGGCGTACCGTGGCGTGGAAACCGGCCAGTTGCAGGTGGTCGACCTGTACACCACCGACGCCGAGATCAAATACTACAAGTTGCGGGCGCTCGTCGACGACCGAGGGTATTTTCCGAAGTATCAGGCCGTCTTGTTGTACCGCCGGGAGTTGGCCGAGCGTTTGCCGCGGGCGACGGCGGCGGTCGAAAAGCTGTTGGGTAAGATCTCGACCGAGGCGATGATCGCCTGCAACGCGCGGGTGAAGCTCGAGAAGGTTTCCGAGAAGCGGACGGCCGTCGACTTCCTGCGAAAAGCGGTCGATCCGGCGACAATAGCGGCGGCCGACGACGGCGGCCGACCCGAATGGGTCGACGGCCTCTGGCGCACCACCGGCGAGCATTTGTTTTTGGTCGGGGCGTCGCTGTCGCTGGCGATCGCAACGGCGATTCCGCTGGGGGTGCTGGCGTACATGGTCCCGTGGCTGGCCCGCCCGGTGCTGGGGGTGGTGGGGGTCATCCAAACGCTGCCGTCGCTGGCGCTGCTGGTGTTCATGATCCCGCTGCTGGGGCTTGGGGCCGGACCGGCGATCGTCGCCCTCTTTCTGTACAGCCTGCTGCCGATCGTGCGGAACACCTACACCGGGCTGGACCAGATACCGCCGAACCTGCACGAGTCGGCCGACGCCCTGGGCTTGTCGCGGTGGGCGAAGCTGCGGCTGGTGGAACTGCCGTTGGCGTCGCCGTCGATCATGGCGGGGGTGAAGACGGCGGCGGTGATCAACGTCGGGACGGCGACGATCGGCGCGCTGATCGGGGCGGGGGGATACGGGCAGCCGATCCTTACGGGCATCCGCCTTGACGACCACGCGCTGATTCTGCAAGGGGCGGCGCCGGCGGCGCTGTTGGCGCTGGCGGTGCAGGGGGCGTTCGGCCTAGCCGAGCGGTGGGTGGTGCCGCGGGGGCTGCGTTTGGCCGCCGAGGCCAAGTAATCGCCGTGAAACGCTTGACGTTTGAAAAACGTCGGTTATTATTCCGGTGCGGTATGGAGAAGAGGTTATCTCGTCAGGCTCATAACCTGAAGGTCGGTGGTTCGATTCCATCTACCGCAACTAACCCGA
>JBOFFD010000063.1:0-3895 GCA_051648425.1 Planctomycetia bacterium | reverse complement strand
GTGCCGTCGCTCTTCCATAACTCATCGCCGCCAACAGGCTCTTTGACGCTGAAGAAGAGCGTACCGCCGAGGTTGACCACGGAGTAGATGTCGCCGCCGGCCGGACCCGGCCGGATGTCGGCGACGCGGACGGTGCCGGAAGCGGTGCCGTCGCTCTTCCACAACTCACGGCCGGTCGCCCCGTCGTCGGCGCTGAAAAACAGCATCCCGCCGACGTTCACGAGTGAGCCGGGAATACTGCCCGACGAACCCACCCGGATGTCGGCGACGCGAACAGTGCCGGCGGCGGTGCCGTTGCTTTTCCACAACTCACGGCCGCTCGCACCGTCGTCAGCGCTGAAAAAGAGCGTGCCACCGACGTTCACGAGAAGTCTGGGATTGCTGCTTAAGGGGCCCGGTCGAATGTCGGCGACGCGGACGGTGCCGGCGGCGGTGCCGTCGCTCTTCCACAGCTCATCGCCGTTCGTGCCGTCGTCGGCGCTGAAGTAGAGCATCCCGCCGACGTCTACGAGAAAGTTGGGACTGCTGCTTGACAAGCCCGGTCGGACGTCGGCGACAAGGACGACGGAAGCGCCGTCGGTCTTCCACAACTCATCGCCGCTCGTACCGCCGTTGGCGTTGAAAAAGAGCGTCCCGTTGACGTTTGCGAAGCCATCTGGTTTGCTGCTGGACGAACCCGGTGGGGCAGTGGCCGCGCGGACGGTGCCGGCGACGGAGCCGTCGCTCTTCCACAACTCAATCCCGCTCACTCCGTCGGTAGCGCTAAAATAGACGATCCCACCAACGTTCACGAGAGAACCCGGATTGCTGGCGGCCGAACCCGGCCGGATGTCTCTGACGAGGACGGTGCCGACGGCCGTGCCGTTGCTCTTCCAAAGCTCACGGCCGTTTGTTCCGCCGTTGGCGCTGAAATAGAGCGTCCCGTCGACGTTCACGAGGGAGCCGGGGTTGCTGCCATTCGCAATAGGCGGAATGTCGACGACGCGGAGTGTTCCGGCGGCGGTGCCGTTGCTCCTCCACAACTCAAAGCCGTTCGACCCGTCGTTCGCGCTGAAAGAGAGCGTCCCGCCGACTTCCACGAGAAAGCTGGGATTACTGCCCGACGAACCAGGTAAGATGTCTTTGACGAGAATGGTGCCGGCGGCGGCGCCGTTGCTCTTCCACAACTCGTTGCCGCCCGCCCCGTCGTTGGCATTGAAAAAGAGCGTCCCGCCGACGTCCACGAGTGAGTTGGGATTGCCCCCGGACGCGCCGGACCGAATGTCTTTGACGAGGACGGTGCCTGCGGCGGCGCCGTTACTCTTCCATAGCTCACCACCGGCCGCTCCATCGTTGGCGCCAAAAAAGAGCGTATCGCCAATGTTAGTGAGAAAGCTTGGGTAGCTGCCTAACGGACCCGGCCGGACGTCGGCGACGCGAACCGTGCCGGCGGCGGTACCGTTACTCTTCCACAGCTCGTTGCCGCTCGACCCGTCGTTCGCACTGAAATAGAGCGTCCCATTGACGTTCACTAAATCGCCTGAATCGCTTCCGTTCACACCCGGCAGGATGTCGGCGACTCGGACGGTACTGGAGGCGGCGCCATTGCTCTTCCACAACTCAACACCGCTCGCGCCGTCGTCGGCGGTGAAAAAGAGCGTCCCGCAGACGTTCACGAAAGAGCCAAGGTTGCTGCCGGCCGAACCCGGACGGACGTCGGCCACGAACTCATAGCGGTCGATGATTGGGAAGTATCGCCAGAGTTCCGTGCCGTTGGAGGCGTCCGTCCCGGAAACGAACAAACTGCCGTTCACTTCCGCGATTTCAATGATCGTGTCTGGCCGTCCGCCGAACTGAATGTCCTTCACCAGTTCGACCAAGCCTGCGGGAACGCTGCGGTCTTCCAGTAGTTCCAGGCGGCGGACCGGATCGTTCGGCAAACGCATGGCGGACGTACCTTTGGCGAAGAGTCCTAGGGCGAGACGGCGAACCGGCATGGGGTCGCCACATAAGAGCGGTTCGTCGAGCGAGGAACCTCCCTTGAGTCTATCGTGGGAAAAATCGTGTTGCCATCGAAGAACCGGACATTGTTTTTTGATTTTTCGACGAAGACGGAATCGATTCGACGGAACCGATGCCGTAGGTTCAGTTTTCGACGATCCGGCGTCGGTGGAAGTGTGGAGCGGTCACTCGGCGAGGGGCGTCCAGTGGTTGGCGTAGAGGCCGGCGTCGTGGGCGCCGAGGCTGGGCAACAGGACGCCGTCGGTGCCCCATTGGCCGTGGTCGTACAGGAAGACGGCGGCGGCCGATCGGCCGGCGTGGTCGACCTCCACCAGCGCCACCACCTTGGCGCGGAGGGCGGGCGGGGCGGCGGTTGGTCGGTTGACCTCGAAGTAGCGGACCGTCGAACTGAAGAGCCAGGCGGCGTCGCCGTCGGTGGGCTGCAAGACGACGAACAGCTCTTCCAACCGTTCGCGCTTCAGGCGGAAGAGTTCCACCGCCCGGCCGGCGTGGACCTCGCGGCGCCAACGGCGCGCCAGCGGGACCGCCAGAGCGGCCGCCGTCGAAACTCCCAGAATCCACCAAAAAGTGGCCACGCCGCACGGTCCGCTTCGACGGCGACGGATTCTCGTCCGTCGGAAGGATGGGTTCTAGTAGTCGACGCGGCTGAACAGTCGGCCGGCCAGCAGTAAGAGCGCGAGGGCGGCCGCCGCCGAGGTGACGATGGTCAGCCACGGGTTGAACAACGGTCGTTCCGGCCGAACGCCCCCGGTGACGCCGAAGCCGAAATGCCGACCGGCGTCGACGGCGTCGAAATACATCACCGCCAGGTCGGCCGGCTTCGGCAGGATCCAGTAGGCGACGGTCGTAGGAAGCGACGGCGGCGGCGGAGCACTTTCGATACTCGGCGTCTTGGCTTCGCTCGTCGCGGCCTTCTCGGTCTTAGACTCGGCTGTCTTAGATTCGACGGCGACGCGCCGTTCTTCGTGCATCGCCGCCTGGGCGGTCGCGCCTAGGTATGAAAGATTCACGCTCCAGCAGAGCATGAAAAAGAGACCGGTGCCGAAGACGCAGACCACCGTGCTGCGGCTGACGACGGCGACCAACGTCGAGAAGCTGAAGAAGACCGCGAACTGAAAGACCAAGAGCGGCACGGCGTAGAGATAGGCGGTGGACCAAACGTTGGTGGAGGCGCCCAACGCGATCCATGTGCCGCCGACGAACAATAGCGTGTAGACCGCGACCAATCCAACGACGCCGAAGTACTTGCCGAAGAGCAGCAACGGGCGCGGCACCGGTTTGGCGAGCATGACCGAAACCACGTTGGGAGCCAGGAAGCCGGGCAGGAAGCCGGCCGTCCAGGCGAGCGCGAGTAAGAGGCCGGCGGTGTCGGCGGCGGCCCCGCCCAAGAGCAGTTGAATGAAGTGGACGGCGCTGCGACCGTCGCGGAAGAGCGGCACGCGCACCGCCCCCCAACCCACCGACAGTTCGCCTTCGACGCGCGGAACGCCCTCGGCGGCGGCTTCGTCGCGCTCCGGATGCATGCGCGAGACGAAATCCTTCACGTCGGGGTCGGCTTTAAGATCCAGCGGCCCCGTCAGTCGGATGCTCAGACACAGCACGACGGCCACTAAGACCGCCGCCAACACCAAGGCCGTCAGGCCGCCGGTGTACGCCTGCGCGACGGCGTCGCGCGTCTGCCAGCCGAGCAGCCGCAGCGCGCGGACGACCGTCAGCCGGGCCGCCAGCGCAGACCGCGGACTCGAAGCGGTGGATTCCGGAACGACCGTCGATTCTGGCATCCGCTCAGCCTCCCGCCGGCTCCTGTTGCGACAAACAATGAACCGCCCCCGAACCGAACACCAAATCGCGGGCGTAGACGCCGACCACGCGGCGCGTAGGGAAAATCTTCGCC
>JBOFFD010000062.1:0-2912 GCA_051648425.1 Planctomycetia bacterium | reverse complement strand
AACTCACGCCGGGCGACGAACCGGCGGCGGCGACGGCGGGCGCCAGCAGGTCGGGGCGCGTCGGCAGTTGCCTTAGGAAATGGACCAAATCCCAAATTTCCTCGGCCGACAGGTTGGTGCCGCCGGCGGGCATGCTGGCACCGGCGATGCCTTGGTGGACGCGGCGGTAGATGTCGACCGGCCGGCGGCCGCCGCGGAACAAGCCCTGGTGCAAGTTGCGGGCGTAGTTGGGCCGACCCCAGTCGTCGACCATCAACTTGCGCTCCGACTCGGCGATCTTGGCCGGATCGGCCCGACCGTCGGCCGCATGGCACTTGTAACAGGCCGCCTTGTCGGAAAGATACAGCTTGCGGCCGCGCTCGACCGACGCCTGAAACTCCGACGACTCGAAATCGACCGCCGGCGTGGGACCGGGCGTGACCAGCCGCTTGCCGGCGGTCTTCCAACCATCGTTCAGTTCCTCGACCATTTCCACGAGCAGGTCTTCATCCGGCAGCGTTTCTTCCAGAAGTTGATTCTGAAGAAGTTTGCGTTCCAGTTCGCCGCGTTTGCTTAGGAAGACGACGTAGTCAACCAGCCGATCGAGGTCGGCTTCCGGGAGTAAGACGAACGGCGGCATGGAGGTGCCGGCCGCGCCTTCTTTCAACAGACGGACGAGGTCGTCGCGGGTCGGTTTGGCGTTGCGGACGGTCGACTTCCATTTGAACACGCCGCGGCGGAAGTCGCGGGGGCGGGGATTGAGGAAAGGCGCCGTCGGTCCCTCGCCGTCGCCCGCCAAGCCGTGGCAGTGGATGCAGTGCCGATGGTAAAGATGCGCGCCCAAGCGGACGTTGTTCTTCTCGACGGCGGTCATGGAATCCGCCGGCATGCCGGGGTCGATCGGCGTGCCGAACATCGTGTTCAGCGTGACACGGATCTTTTCACGGACCTCGTCGGGAACGGCGGCCGGTTTTTCGGCGCCTTCGCCCGCCGCCGCCCCCAGAAGTTGAAGGCGGGTGTATTGGGAAGTCGGATACTCGGCCGGCAGTTGCACGCCGCAACCGCTCGCCGCGACGACGACCGCCGCCGCGACCACCGACCACCGCATCCCGCCGAAAACCGCCCGCGCCATCCGCCCGCCGCTCCAAAACGAATTAACTATTCAACGGCCCAGCGTCGTCTAAGACGGCGAGGACGTATCTACTGCAATCCACCAGAGTCAATCCGAAGGGCCGGTTTTTCCCGTCGCCCCGCCAGGTCCGGGCGGCGTCATCACGACCTTGATCTGACCCAAGTCGACGGTCTGACCCGGCTCGACCGCGATGATCGAACCGGTCGCCTTGCCTTTGCCACCGGTGGTCACGTCGATGTACTTCGGATCGCGGGCGACCAGACTCACCTCACCCGACGGAACATACTTTAGTTCGAACTTGCCGTCGGCGTCGGTCACCGCGAAGTACGGATGGTCGAAGCACATCGCCGTCATCTTCATCCACGGGTGGATGCTGCACTCGACGTTCATCGGCTGCGTTTCCGCCACCCAATCGAAAACCTGAATCGTGCCGGGGGGCATGTTCGGGTTGGCGTCGTTCTTACCGCCGAGGCTCGACACCTTCACGTTGTGCGGGATCGGCTCGGGATTCTTGACCAAGAGCGGCTGGCCTTCGCGGACGACCAAGGCGAACGGCATGTACAGGCAGCGGATCTGGTCGATGAACGGTGCCGGGGCCGAGTGGTTCACCGCCGGCACGGCCAGCTTTTCGATCGCCAGCGACTTGTCGGCGACGGCCCTCTGCAGCGCGTCGGCCGAGAACTCCAGGCCGGATTCCTTCTTGAACGCGGCCTTGAACGCGGCGTTCACGTCTTCCGCCGTCTGCGGGTAACTGGGATGGATCGCCGACGGTTTCCGCAGGTAGACGAAGACGTTCTTCATCCCCTTGGTGTCCGGGTTGACGACGACCGTCTGTTCCCGCAGCGGGCCGGCGCCGAGACACCAATCCTTGTCTTTGTCGACGTTGAGTTCCTTCGGCTCCGGAACGGCGTCGCCACCCCATAGGAGTTGGCCGCGAATGACGCCCCAATCGCCTTCGACGACCTCGGCGGCGATCGGTTCGACGCCCTCCGGGCCAACGACCAGCGTCGGTTCCGTCGTCGGCTTGGGCATATCCTTGGGAGCGGCGACCGCCACTTCCGCCGGAACGATGATCCCCTTCTTCGCTTCCACAGGCGGGGCGTCTGTCTCAGCGACCATCTCACCCTTGGCGGGGGCGTCAATGCCGGCACCCGCCTTCGGTTCGTCTTTCTTTGCCGGAGCGGCGTCTTCAGTCTTTGCCGGGGCCGGCGGATCGACCTTCTTCGGGGCTGGGGCCGGGGCGCAGCCGGCCAGCGACAGGGCGAAGACCAAGGTCCAAGAGGCTGACGTTCGTTCCATGGCGAATCGATTCCTTCTGTTGTCGGCGGGCGGGGCCGAGCGGCCGTCCACCGACCCGTCCGTTCCCGCGACCGACTGCGATGTCGCTCGAACTCCGCCGGCGACGATGACCAACCGCCCAGCCGACGCCGTCGATCCGTCGCTCCGATGGAAAGATGTTTCATCGAAGGCGGGACGAGCGCGCGTCGACCACGGCCCCGACAGTCTAGCCAAACTCTTCTCGGCGGACAGAGCCGACCCGAATCGACCGCGCGGTCGAATCCGCCGAACGAAGGTTTCATCGGACAGTGAAATATAGAGGCCGCCGTCGCCGGAGCACGCGCGGCAATCGGTCGCAGCGTACCGATGAGGCGTCAAGCGGGCGGCGAATCCGACCCCGGCTGGTCGAGGTAGTTGCGCGCCCACGCTTCCAGCATCAGCAGCGACCAAAGGCGGGCGGAGTGGTCCCAGCGGCGGCCCAAGTGGTCGGCGACCAGGCGGTCGACCGTCGCCGGCGCGAACC
>JBOFFD010000061.1:0-2189 GCA_051648425.1 Planctomycetia bacterium | reverse complement strand
CGCCACCCACTGGAGAATGGGTCCCAGGCGGATAATGGAATATACCAGCGAAGGTCCGAACGGGACGACTCGCTGCGACGAATCCGGAAACCGGGCTGGACGGTCGTTGCGTCCGGACCTTCGCTGACGCTTCGGGCTCTGACGGACAATCGAGTCTCGGGCCGCCGGCGGCGAGTAAGAAATGCTACGCGGCGCCGAAGTCGAATTGCATCGCGGCGTCGACGAGCGACGGTTGCAGCGCGGCCGAGCGGGCGGCCGCGCCGCGGAGGCGGGCGGTCGTCTGTTCGACGCTGAACGCCCCAATGCCGCCGATGGCGGCGGGGCGCAGGCGGAAGTTGGTGTACTGGCGGCCGGCCGTCTGGTCCCAGCCGCGGAACCTCACCGTTGCCGCCGGGCCGCCCGACCCCGCCGGCACGAAACGCAGGCGGGCGAAGAACGGGACCAGGAACGGGCGGGCGGAGGAAGCGGAGCGGATCGTCCGCCAGGTGCGCGCCCGCTGCGCCAAGAACTGCCATTGGCCGCGGCCGGTCATGCGGGTGATGGCGACGCCGGTGAAGCGGGGCCGGGGGTCGACGTCGGTGAAGCGGCCGCGCACCAGCGAAATGACCGTGGAGCCATTGCCGCCGGCGGCCACGACGGGCGGTCGGCGCGACACGAGCCGCGGCGCGTCGTTGACCGGGCGAATGGTCAGGGCGAGGGTGGCCGGGGCCGCCGCGGCGGTCCGGTCGCCGACGGCGGCGCGGGCGGTCACTGTCAAGGTAATGACACCTCGCTCGGTCGAATTGAAGTTCGCCGGCGGGGTGAAGGTCAGCCCGGCGAGATCGGCCGCCGCGACCCGCCAGACGCCGCCGCCGGCGTCGGACCCGGCCGAGAACCGCGACCCGGCGGGCGCGCCGGCGATATCGACGGTCACGACGGCGCCGGCCGGCGAGCCGTCGCCCGGTCGGACGGCGATGTTGAGCGCGACCGCCGCGTCTTCGCGCCCGGCGACGGCCGCCGGGGCCGTCAGCACCGGCGCGCTCGGTTCCGAGCCAGGCGGAGGGAGCGGCAACGGTGGAATTACACCGTTTCCGAGAGCGAAAGTCGCCGTCCCTACGAAGCCGGCGGCGGTCGCCGCGACGGTGTAGGAGCCGGAAACCCCGTTGGCGGCGACGCCGAACGACGCCCGGCCGTCCGCCCCGACCACCACCGTAAACGTCGCCGGGTCGGTCGAGGCGCCCGTCGTCGGCGCGGTGAACGTCACCACGGCGCCCGTCACCGGTTCGCCGGCGGCGACCGCCGTCACCACCGCGACCAGCGGGCTCGCGAACGCGGCTCCGATTTCCGTCGACTGTCCGCCGCCGGATTCCACCGCGATCGTGAAGCCCCGGCTCTCGAAGGCGCCGACGTCGCGCGTCCCCACCGGCGCTACGCCGCGCTGGTCGGGGCCCGTTCCGCTTCCGGCGTTCAGCGCGCGGCTGCCGGGCAGCAGGGCGTGGGTTTGGGTCGGGCCGCCGTAGTCCCCGAGCGGCGCCAGCAGCGGGTCCGTCACGCCGACGATGTTGCCGCCGACGCCATCGACCAAGCCGCCGGAACCGCCGTCGCCGATGAGGTTGAACGAACTTCCCGCCTGGACGGTCCCGCCGACGTCGTTGGCGAATTGGTTGCGTTTGTTGCCGGCGACGATGGTCGACGTCAGCGTGACGGTTCCCGTCGCTTGTACGCCGCCGCCCGCGCTGCCGACGTTGCCGGAGTTGTTGCCGGTGATGGTGCTCGCGATGATCGTCACGGTCCCGCCGGCAAAGACGCCGCCGCCGACGCCGGTTAGCGTCGAATTGCCGCTGATGGTGCTGTTCGTGATCGTCACGGTTCCGCCATCGTGGTTCAAGACGCCGCCGCCGAAGCCGTTTAGCGTCGAATTGCCGCTGATGGTGCTGTTCGTGATCGTCACGGTTCCGAGGAAGGAGTTGAGGACGCCGCCGCCGAAGCCGTTTAGCGTCGAATTGCCGCTGATGGTGCTGTTCGTGATCGTCACGGTCCCGCCGGCCTCGTTGAAGACGCCGCCGCCGAGGCTAGGCCGTGTTGACAAACCGCTTGCGAAAGTGACGCGTTCTGGTAGTTTACGCGGGAGATCGACCTCAAGGAGGGGGGAGTTTCCATGCGGCGCTTTGAACTTTCCGACGAGCAGTGGGGACGGATCGAACCGTTGC
>JBOFFD010000060.1:0-1511 GCA_051648425.1 Planctomycetia bacterium | reverse complement strand
TCGTCGAGCGTGGTCATTCGGTCGTTGCCGACGAACTCCAGCAGGCTGACGAGGTCCGAAGCGCGGTTCTCCACCGGCGTGCCGGTCAGCGCCCAACTGCGTTTCCGCCGCAGCGAATGGACGGTGTCGGCGGTGCGCGCGTTGCGGTTCTTAATGCGCTGCGCTTCATCCAGAACGACCAAGTCGAACGACACGCCGGAGTCGCGCAGCAGGTCTTCGTCGCGCGTCAGACTTTCGTAATTCGCCAACTTCACCGGACTTCGGTCGTGCAGCCAGAGGGTGCGCCGCGACCAGGTGTCGCCTTTCAGAACCGAGACCGGAATTTCCTCCGCCCAGACGGAGAACTCGCGCAGCCAGTTGGTCATGAGCGGCTTCGGACAGATCAGCAGCACCGACTGCACCATGCGGGCGCGCAACAGCAGCCGCATCGCTAAGATGGTCTGCATCGTCTTACCCAGTCCCATCTCGTCGCCGAGCATCGCCGACCAGCGCTCGAAGAGGAAGTTGATTCCCTGGTACTGGTAGGGAAACGGCTCGAAAGGCAGCCAAATTTCGTTGTCGCCGAGAATGGTCGAGAGCGGCGGCTGTAAGAGGGCCAGAAGGCGGTCGCGGATGGGGATGGACGACGGCGGTCGGTTGCGCGGGCCGTTGGGCGGCGGCGCGGCGGGCCGGTGGCGCGGGGGCGCTTCGGGGTCGGCTTTCTTCGGCGGCGGCGCCGGCTTGGCCTCGGCGAAACGCAGCGTCTGCACTTTCGCGGTGGGCAGCCGAAGGCGGGACCGATGGCAAGTGACCGCCGGCAGCGCCAGCAAATGAACGGGCGGCGGGGCGGGCGCGGCGGCCGGTGGCTGAGGGTCTACGTCGTCGGTGGAAGGGCGTTCGGTCATCAAAGCGGCGATCTCCCCGACAACGCGAAAAGGAGACGTACCGGCCGGCCCGAACCGATGGTCGATCGGAACGGCCGAGGCCGGTCGTCGGACAGGGCGGGCGCCTCGACGCGACGTCACGCTAGGGGGCGCGGCGTCCAAAGGGGTGGCGCACGAGCGGGGCGTCCTGAGATCGTAAACGCCCGCGCCCGGCGGGAACGCCGACGCGCCCGCCCTGTCAGTCGTCCCGCCCCTCACGGCGGAACCGACCCTCGAACGGCGGGCGACGGTGGAAGAATCGTCGCCTGCCGACGAAGACATCTATCGGTAAAAGTCGGCGCCGGATTGACAAAAGCCGCGAACCGCGCCAGACTGCCCACTCGTTGAAAACACCACGCCGCCGCTGCGGAAATGCGCAAGATGCAGCGATCAACGGGCTTTCGCGTGGGCGGCTGGTCGGGCGATAATCAGTGAAGTTGGCGGACCGTGCTAGCCGGACGACGGGTCGGGCTTATGATAGGGGACACGAAAACGGACGAGCGGTTCCCCCAGACCGGTCTTGACGTAGGTTTGTGTTGCAAAGTAAAAGAGAAGGGGGCGGAGCGTCGCGGCCTTGAGTGGTGCGACGAACCGCCGCAGCCGTCGGAT
>JBOFFD010000059.1:0-5488 GCA_051648425.1 Planctomycetia bacterium | reverse complement strand
AGCAAGGGATTCCGAAAACCGTGCGACGCTGATCGGTCGAGCGATCGGCAGGACGACGGTCGACCGTCGACGAAGCGATCGGAACAGGAATCCCTTGCTCGCGCGGCGGGCTACCCAACGGCGTGCGCGCTACTTCCCGTGAGGCGCGACCCAACGGCGGACGTTTCGTCCGGCGCGGTTCCAGAGGTATTCCGCGACGAACCGGCCGCGCCGGCCCGACCAACGGGCGCCGATCGTCGGTATGTGGCGGCGGGTGAAGAACGGCGCCCAGTCGGGCAGGCCGCACAGCTCCTCCAGGAATCGCGGCGCGTCGGTCGGCCAGTGGTCGACGAGGTCGAGCAGCGTGGCGAGGCGCGGCGGCCGGTCCGACGCTTCGTCCGGCACGTCCAAAAACCAAATCATCGTGTCCAAACAGCGGCGCGGCAGCGTGGCGGGGCCGTCGGCCGTCATTCGTTCGGCGGCGCGGGCGGCGGCCCGCAGTGTCGGCCAGTCGCGCGCCGCGACGGCGTCGATCATCGTCGCCATTTCGTCGAACAGCCGGCGGCGCTGGAGCCAGTATTCCTCTTCCGTCGGCCGCTGGTCGACGCGGCGGGCCAGCAGCTCGTCGGCCGCCTTCCGCATGACGCCGAGGTAGTGCCGCAGCTTGGTGCGGCGCAGGTCGTGCGACGTCGACGCCGCGTGCATTCGGCGCGCGACGGTGCGCGCCGCCGTCCGCCGCAGCCGACCGTGCAGGCCGACGTTCAGCCAGGTGAAATAGTCGGCGACGTTGGGAAGGTGCGTCGGCCAGCCGCCGGCGGCGTCAAGCGCCGCGCGACGCAACATCACGTTCGACGGACCGCCGACGCGGGCGAACGGATAGTCGTCCCAAGGGTCGTACTCCGCGAACTCGACGGGGTCGTCGGTCCAGACGGGGTCGTCGTGCGAACCGATCCGATGTTCGTCGGCGACCGCCCCGACCGCCCGAGGGTCGGCCTCCAGAGCGGCGACCATGTTCGCCAAATGGTCGCGCCGCCAGAGGTCGTCTTGATCGAGGAGGCAGACGAGCGGCGCCGTGGTGCGTTCGAGGCCGAAGACGCGATTCGGGCTGGAGCCGTTGCCGGGGTTTCGCGACACCCGGACGCCGGGGAAGCCGGCGGCGAGGGACGGCCCGTCGTCGGTCGAGCCGTCGTCGACGACGACGATTTCAGTCGGCGGATGTGACTGTCCGACGACGGCCGTCAGCGTGGCGCCAATCCAGTCGGCGCCGTTGTAGAGCGGGATGACGACCGCGACGTGCATGGAGCGTCTCCGGTGAAGCAGGTTAGGCCGATCTCGGCGAGAAAAGTTTCGCCGACGAGAAAAACTCAGGCGGCGTATTGACTGACGGCGTCGGCGCGGCGGACGCCGTACATGGCGGCGTTCCGGCGTTGGAGTTCGCCGAAGAACTCGTCGTGGTCGGCGGCGACCGCTTCCAGGGTCCGCCGCTGCAAGGCCGACCAAACGGCCCGGAGGGCGGCGATCTCTTCGTCGAAGTCGCGGCCTTGGACTTCGCGCAGGAAGCTGCGGCGGAGGACGCTGAGACGGCAGCCCACGCGGGCCATTTCCGAAAAGATGTTGACGAACGGAATCGGTCGGCCGCCGCCGACCACCGTCACGCCGGCGAAGCCGACCCGACGGCCGGCCAGCGCCGTGAACAGCCTTTCGACAGTGCCGTCGAGGACCGCTTCCCAGAGGTCGACCCCGCCGCGCGAAACCATCAGATCGTTGAGGCCGATGTAGACGCTGGTCCATTCCAGGTCGCGCAGGTCGCCGACGGCGGCGGCCATCGTCTGATTCTCGACCTGGATGATCGTCTCGGCGCGGCCGGCGACGATCCGTAGGAACCGTTCGACCTCGCCGGCCGACTCGGCCATCGGCAGCATCAGCCGCCGGGCGCCGTGGTCGAGGGCGGTCTGCACTTCCTGGGCGGTGCCGCCGCTCAACCGATTGATCCGCACCGTCACCGGAAAACCGACGGCGTCGGCCAGCCGCCTGACTTCGGCGGGCGTGTCGCGGTTGAGTTGCAGGTCGTACCCCTTCTGGCGGGTTTCCTTGCCGACGTTCTCCCAGTCGACGATCACGCCGTCGACGCCGGCCTTCTCGGCGACGCGGGCCAGTTCGACGTCGGCCGTGAACAGGTAAAGTTCGAGTGGATGATTGGGCGTCGTCGGGTCGGGGGCGAACTGCGTCATCGGAGCGGCTTCCCAGGGGTTGTGTCCCCCCAGTCAACCAAGCGTCCCGAAACGTCGCAAGAGTATTCGCTCCAAGAAATGAGAGACGCTGGCCCGAAGGTCGGCGCGTCTGGGCGCCGGGCGGCTCGGATACCGCGCGACAGGGCGGTTCCGTACTCTGTAGCGGTGGGAGGCGGCGGCGTCCGCCGTCGGAAACGCCGACCGCCGGAAAAAAACAACCAGGCGGGTGATGGCATGAACCGATTGACGCACGGCCTTCGAAGTAGAGTTTCGCGGGCCGCATGGTTGGCGGCGCTGCTGGCAGCGAGCGGCGCGCCGGCGCACGACGACCCCGGCGACCACGAAGAAAAGAGCGTGGTCTACACGGCCGCCAACCATCCGGACCGGGTCGTCTTGACGATCGCCGGCGACCCGGCGACCACCCAGGCCGCGACCTGGCGCACGTCGGCCGCCGTCGGCCGGGGCTTCGGTCAGATCGCCTTGGCGGCCCCCGGTCCGCAGTTCGTCGTCGACGTGAAAACCGTCCCCGCCCGAACCGAACGGCTTGAGACCGACGTGGGCGCCGTCCACTACCATTCGGTGCTGTTCGAGAAACTGTCGCCGAAGACGAAGTACGCGTACCGCGTGGGGGCGGACGGCTGGTGGAGCGAATGGTTTCACTTCGAGACGGCGGCCGCCGGTCCCGAACCGTTTTCATTCATCTACTTCGGCGACGCGCAGAACGACATCCGCCAGCACTGGTCGCGGGTGGTGCGCGAAGCGTACCGCGACGCGCCGACGGCGAAACTGTTCTTACACGCCGGCGATCTCATCAACCGCGGCGACGCCGACGGCGAGTGGGGCGAATGGCACGCCGCCGGCGGGTTTCTGAACGCCATGACCAATACGCTGGCCACCCCCGGCAACCATGAATACTCGTCTAAGACCGGAAAACAGCTTTCAAAATACTGGAGGCCGCAGTTCGCCTTTCCCGAAAATGGGACGCCGGGGTTGGAGGAAACCGTCTACCGCGTCGACTACCAAGGCGTGCGGTTCTTGTCGCTCGACAGCAACGTCGCGCTCGACGCCCAGACCGTCTGGCTGAAACAACAATTGACCGACAATCCGTGCCGTTGGACGATCGCCACCTTTCACCATCCGATCTTTTCGTCGGCGCGGGGACGGGACAACGCGGTGCTTCGCAAAACGCTGAAACCGCTGTTCGACGAATATCGCGTCGACCTGGTCTTACAGGGTCACGACCACACGTATTATCGCAGTGGGTTGGAGGTTCCCGACAACGTGCCGGCGGGCGTTCAGACGCAGTCGCCCACGGCGGGCACGGTGTACGTGGTGTCGGTGTCCGGGCCTAAGATGTACGACCTGGCGAAGCAGTCGTTCATGAAACGGGCGGCGATGGGCGTGCAGTTGTACCAGATCATTTCGGTGGACGGCGACCGATTGACGTACACCGCCCGGACCGCCGACGGTCGGCCGTACGACGGCTTCGAGCTGCGGAAGCGCGCCGGCCGAACCAACGAACTCATCGAACAAGTGCCCGACGTGCCGGAACGGCTCGAGCGGCCGAGCCTTCCCAAGCCGAAGAAACCCGCGGCGTAGGCCCCCTCCGACCCACCCCAGGCGGCGAGAATCGAACAAACGTTTGGTTCGGAAGCCGCTCCGACCATAATCAAAAGGCCGTCGTCGACCGATCGGCGACGACGGCCGCCGCACGGCGGGATTCGACCTTCGGAAAAGGTGAACGATGACGAATGGCGGCGCGGACGGCGGCAACGGACGGATGGACGCGCAGGCGGTCGACCGCGAGGAACTCGAAGACGGCGCGTCGACGGCGGTCTGCGTCCTCGAGCGCTTGGCCGGGGCCGTCGACATGGCGTTGGACCCGATCGCGGCCCGCCGCGCCTACGACCAAGCCAAGCGGGAATTGCCGGCCGACGCCGATTGGTACGCGCTGTTGGCGAAAGCCGGCGGCCGGGTCGGCCTGACGCTGCACCGCTCGTTCTGTTCGCTGCGCGACGCCGTGGCGCTGGCGCAATCCGACGCCCCGATGGTGCTGCACGCCAAGGGCGGCGACGACGCCGAACTGTACATCGTCTTCGACGTCCGCGGCTCGCGCGTCAGCGTCGCTTACGGACGGATCGGTCGGCCCGCCGAGTGGATGTCGAAACGGCGGCTGATGGCGCTCGTGAAGGTCGCCAACGACCGCGACCTCGTCGAGTGCGCCTCGGCGGAACCGTCGGCGCCGTACCAGAACGCGACGTCGGCGGCCCAACCGACCCCCTCGGCCGACGTCGAACCGACCGCCCACCCTCACGGCGGTCACGGGGGTCATGGCGGCCACGGGTCGGCCGTCGCCCCGCTGGCGCGGCTGTGGCAGTTCCTCCATCCCGAATGGCAGGACATTCGGCTGATTACGATCTACGCCGTCGCCATCGGCGTCTTAATGCTAACGACCCCCATCGCCGTCGAATCGCTGGTCAGTTTCGTGGCGTTCGGCGGCCTGGTGTCGCCGGTGTTGGTCTTAGCCTTGCTCGTCTTCACCGCGCTGGGGCTGGCGGCGCTGTTGCAGGCGATGCAGATTTTCATCGTCGAAACGATCCAGCAGCGCGTGTTCGTCCGTCTGACGGCCGACCTCTCCTATCGCCTTCCCCGGGTTCAAACCCAAGCGTTCGACCACCACGACGGCCAGGAACTGGTCAACCGGTTCTTCGACGTGCTGACGGTTCAGAAAGTCGTCTCGCTCATGCTGCTGGACGGCCTGACGCTGGTGCTGCAGACGATCATCGGTTTGTCGGTGCTGGCGTTCTACCACCCGTTCCTGTTGGGGTTCGACATCGTCCTTTTGGCTTGCATCATCGGCATCGTTTTCGTGCTGGGACGCGGCGGCGTGTCAAGTTCGATCGCCGAGTCGCGGTGCAAGTACGCGGCGGCCGCCTGGATGGAAGAGATCGTTCGGCATCGGTCGCTGTTCAAGACGCCCGGCGGCCGCGACCTGGCGATCGGTCGGGGCGACGTGGTCGCCCGCGACTATCTGAACGCCCGGCGAGGGCACTTCACGGTCATTTTTCGGCAGCACGTTTTCGCGCTGGCGCTGCAGGCGGTGGCGGGCACCGTGCTGCTGGGACTGGGCGGTTGGCTAGTGGTCACCGAGCAGTTGACGCTGGGGCAGCTCGTGGCCTCGGAACTGATCGTGTCGGCCATCGTCGCGTCCGTCGCCAAGTTGGGCAAGCACATCGAAGCGTACTACGATTTGATGGCGGGCATGGATAAGATCGGCC
>JBOFFD010000058.1:0-4900 GCA_051648425.1 Planctomycetia bacterium | reverse complement strand
AGCCGACGATCGGTCTATTCCTCTTGGCGACGGCCGACGGCAAGGGCGTCGCGGCGACGGCCGCCCAGGCTTCGGCGATGCGGCGCGGCGGCCTCTATGATCAGATCGGCGGCGGCTTCCACCGCTACAGCGTCGACCGCGAATGGGTCGTTCCGCATTTTGAAAAAATGCTGTACGACCAAGGGCAACTGCTCTCCTTGTACAGCAAACTGGAACAACGCCGGCCCGACCCGGCCAACGCCCGCCTCGTCGCCGACGTCGTCGCGTTTCTCGACCGCGAAATGACCGAAGCCAACGGCTTGTTCGTCTCGGCCCTCGACGCCGACACCGAGCACGAGGAAGGTAAGTTCTACGCCTGGACCCCGGCCGAGTGGTCGGCCGCCGTCGGACCCGACGCCGCCTGGGCCACCCCCTGGATGGGTCTCGATCGACCGGCCAATTTCGAGGGCCGATTCGTTCCCGTGCAAGCGTTGACCCCCGCCCAGGCGGCGACGGCCGCGGGGGGCGACGTCGCGGGTTTCGAGGAGCGATGGCAGGCGCTGCGGACCAAGCTGCGACTGATCCGCGACCAACGGCCCCGGCCGTTCCGCGACGGCAAGTCGATCGCCGCTTGGCACGCGCTGACCGCGGTCGGTTTGGCCGACGCCGCCGAGGCGTTTAAGAACGAAGAGTATAAGACACGGGCGTTGGCGGCGGTCGACGCGCTTCTGAAACATTTCGGTCGGCCCGACGGTTCGCTGGCGCACCATTGGATCGATGGCGCGCCGCGCGGCTCGGGGTACGCCGACGACTACGCCGCCGCGGTGCTGGCGCTGCTGGCGGCCGACCGTTTGGAATCACGCCCCGCGTATAAGACGGCCGCGAAACTGTATGCCGCGACGTTGGTGAAGAACTTTTGGGATCCGGTCGGCAAGGGCTTCTTCTACGCGCCGGCGGACGGCGAAACGTTGTTCGTCCGCATCAAGGAAGACTTCGACGGCGCGATGCCGTCGGCGAACAGTTTAGGTGTATTGGCGCTGGTGCGGGCGGCGGCCGCTTTGGGCGATGACGCACTGCGGGCGAAAGCGTGGGAAGCGTTCGACGCCGCCGGCGAGCGGCTGACCGAAGCGCCGTCGGGCCACACGACCCTGCTGCTGGCGCTGTTTGAAGCGCTGCCGGCCGGCCGACCGGAACCGCTCGTCGCGGCCGCCCCGGAATCCACGCCCAACGCGGAACCGTCGGGAGACGCGCCCGGCGGTTTCAAGCCGATTCAGAAGATGACGCTGGAGAACGACCGGCTCGTCGTCAAGCCGGGGGCGGCGGTGGAGGGGGTGGTGCGCATCGCGGTGACGCCCGGTTGGCACATCAACGCGAACCCGGCCCGACCGAAGTTTTTGAAGCCGACGACGATTCAGTTGGCGCCCGCGACGACGGCCTACAAAGTGAAAAGCGTCGCCTATCCGAAAGGGAAGGATTCCTCGACCGGCGGGCTGGACGAGAAGGTGAGCGTGTACGACGGCGCGGTGGTGATACCGTTCACGTTGGAGGCGGTCGACCCGACGGCGACGGGGACGACGGTGGTGAACGTGGACGTGCGCTGGCAGGCGTGCGACGACGAGAAATGCTTGGCGCCGACGAAGACGACGCTGTCGCTGACCGTGGTCGTCGAGCCGTAAGACGGCGGGCGGGGCGCGGCGGAAAAAACCCGAAGCCGCCCCAAAGATGGGAGGCGGCGCGTGTAAGAAGCGGGTTGACAAGCCTTCGCGGCGAAACCAGACGGGCGGGCCGAAGCCCGCGCCGTGATTCAGCGGAAGGAAGGTCGCTCCGCGACCAACCGGTGGCGTGACGCCGACGGTCGGTCGGGAATCGACTTAGGCGTTGATCTTACGACGGCGGAAGGCCGCCAGGCCGAGGGCGCCGAGGCCCCAAACCGCCAGGCTGGCCGGTTCAGGAACTTCGGCTTGGTCCAACAGGGAGTAGCGAACGTCTTCCTGCGAGAAGTTGTAAAGGGCGAACGAACCGTCGGGCAACGTGCCGGAGGTCGGCGTGTAATCGAGGGCCAGGACGGCGCCGAAGGCGTCGCCGACTTCGTCGATCCACACTTTGATGCCGGTCGCGGCGTATTCAACCCACACGTCGTAGGTGGCGCCGTACTCCCAACCCATCGAGCCGAGGCCCGAGGTGACGCGGGCGAGTTCCGAGACCGGGCCGGGTTCGCTCGCGCCGTGGCTCCAGTAGCTGTTCAGAATGTCGCGGTTGGTCGGGTTCGACAAGTCGCCCTTCACGTGCGACAGCGCAATGCCGGCGGTGGCGGTGGCGGCCGGCGGCGCGTTCGAGAAGTTGAACGACTCGTTGGTCTTCTTCCAGTCCAAGACGAGGTGGTCGGCGGCGGCGCTGCTCAGTTCGCCGGACTGCATGCCGATGGCGATGCCGATGAAGTCGTTGCCGCTGTCGGTCATGTCGGCCGGGTACGGATTGCCGTTTTCATCGCGGGCGCTGGGATGGAACGGCGTCGTCATGCGAACGCCGAACGTCTGCCCGTACGAGCTGGTCTGCGACGGGTTGAAGAAAACCGTCGGGGGACCGTTGCCCGCCTGGCGGACGGTCATCATGTCGGGGCTAGTCACCCATTTGGCTTCGCTGAAGCTGGGGACGTTGCCCGGACCGGCCGGGAACCCGAAGCCGAAGTTGTTGGCCTCGGCCGTCCAGCCGCTGAAGCTGGCGGCGTGCGCCGGCGCGGCGGCGAAAACCGCGGCCGCCAAAAATCCGCAGGTCGCAAGAGCGCGCAGGGCGCTAGTCGGCATTTCCAATTGCTGACGGGGGTAATCCTTCATGAGTCCATCCTCCTGAATCGTGTCTGGTTCGTCGATGGCTCTTCATGGGGTGGACTCAATGGTGTAGTGCATCGAGAGCGAAACTGCTCTTTCGACGACATGCGGGTCTATATCCCCGAAAAACAAAAATGGAAGAGCAATTCAATCGATTTCAGTTGCGAACGAATTTCGCCGACTTCCCCGGCCGTGGCCGGGGCGGCGCGGGAACCGGAACGCCGCTGCCGGCGTCTCACCAACGTGATGCAGCGCCGACCGTGAAGGAACAAACCTTGAGCATTTCCCTCTCTGAATTCGCCGGCACGTTGACCGCCGAGAATGCGTTCGTCGTGCTGGCGCGGGCGAAAGCGTTGCAGCGGGCGGGCAAAGACGTCGTCGAACTGCAGATCGGCGACAGCCCGTTCCCCTCGACGGCGCACGCCAAACAGGCCGGCCTCGACGCCATCGCGCACGATGAATCGCACTACTGCCCCAGCGCCGGCTTGTGGGAATTCCGCGAGACGGTCGTTCAGCTCATGCACGACGATTACGGGGTTTCGGTGCAACCGGCGAACGTGGTGATCGGGGCGGGCGCCAAGATCTTTCAGCAGTTCTTCTGCGAAGCCGTCTTAAACCCCGGCGACGAAGTCTTAGTCTTTTCCCCGGCCTTCCCCACCTACCTGCCCAACATCGAACGCCGGCGCGCGGTGATGCTTACCAGCGTCTTAAAGGAAGAACACGATTTTCGGCCGTCGCTCGACGACGTGGCGGCGTTCCTCGACCGACCGCGGGCGAAGGCCGTCTTTCTCAATTCGCCGCACAACCCCACCGGCGGCGTGGCGACCGAAGACGACTTGCGCGGACTGGCGGACCTTTTGCGCGGCCGGAACATCGCGCTCTTTTCCGACGAGCCGTACAACCACATGGCCTGGAGGGGCAGGCATTTCACGCCGTTGCAGCAGCCGGGAATGCTCGAGCAGTGCATGGCGGCGTACACGTTCAGCAAGTCGTACAGCATGAGCGGTTGGCGGGTCGGTTTCGCGGTCGGCGGCGAAAAGATGATGGCGGCGACGGCGACGATGGTGAACACGTCGCTTTCGTGCGTGCCGCCGATCGTCCAGCGGGCGGCGATCGCGGCGCTGAAGCACGACGCCGTCGAGCGCGACCACAACATGGCCCGCTTCCGTGAAAAGGTGATGCTGCTTTCCGACGCCCTGGCGCGGGTGCCGGGGGTGCGGGTGCGGCCGCCGGCCGGCGCGTTCTACGTCTTCCCGAACGTGACGCGGATCTGCAACGCGCTGGGCATGACGTCGCACGGCTTCGCGTCGTTCCTGTTGGAAGGGGCCGACGACGCCTTCGGCGTTGCGTGCCTCGGCGGCGAATGCTTCGGCGCCGCCGGCGCCGGCTTCCTACGGCTGAGCTGTTCCGAACCGGACGAACGGTTGGTGCGGGCGGTCGACTTCCTGGCGACCGCCGCCCTCCGCCGCGACCGCGCCGCCGCCTACCTGGCGACCCGTCCCGAATTCCGGCTGACGACGCCGTACCCCGAACCGACCGATTGATCGTTCCGCACGGTCGGCGCTCCACTTCAGGGGTCTTTGTTAGCCACCGCTTTTCTCAGCGGCGCGTCTTCGTCCTTCGGCTGCCGACGAACGAAAAAGATCGGACGCGCCGCTGAGGAAAGCGGCGGCTAACAAGGAGACCTTGCCCGCCACCGTTGGCGCACCTGCCGTCAGATCTTCAGAAAGATCTTTTGGCGGTACATGCCGAAAACGAAGAGCCACAGCACGAATAGGATCGACGTCTTCAGCGCGATCGGGGCGTAGACGCCCAGCCGGCCGCCGACGTCGAACAGCAGCGTCCAGCCGAGGTGCGTTTGCAGCGACGCTTCGATCCAGCCGGCGGTGAGCTGCGAGAGCAGGTAGATGGCGATCGAATTGAGGCCGACGACCACAAGCACGCCGGCCCAACTCTTTTGGCCGGCGATTTCGATGAGGCCGTAGAACGCCGCCAACAGAAGCAGCGTCCAGCCGGCGCTGAAGACGGCGAAGCTGGGGGTCCAAATCCGTTTGACGATCGGGCAAAGGGTGAAGCCGGGTTCCAGGAACGGG
>JBOFFD010000057.1:0-1817 GCA_051648425.1 Planctomycetia bacterium | reverse complement strand
TCCTTTCGGTGCCGAAGGGTGTCGACGGCGTCAACGACGAAGAGATCGGACGCGCCGCTGCGGAAAGCGGCGGCTAACGAAGACGGGCCGGACTTGCACCGGCGCCCCGCGCCGCCGGCACTGGTTGACCGTTCGCCGGGCCGAGGTATACTGGAGTCGTTTGGGGATCATGTTCACTCATCATTCGTTCATCAGATCCAGTTCTCGACGACTCGGTCGGCCGCAACGGAAGGGGTCGATTTTCCGGTTCCAAACGCGGGAGGGACGATAGGCATGGCTGACCCGCGAGGTTCGAGCGTCGAACAAGCGACGCCGTCGGCCTCACGTGAGGAATCGGCCGACCGCGCCTTCAACACCATCGACGATTCACCCACCGAAATACGCGGCGCCCCCCGCGATTCTGACGCCGGCCCCGTGTCGATTCGGCTGGAACCGCAGCCCTCACCCGCCGTGCGCCGCACCTACTCGCCGATGGGCTTGCCGTCGACGACGTTGCAGCGCGAGCCGCCGGAAGCCCCCGCCGAACTCGTGCTGGGGGCGACGCTCGACCACTTCGAGCTGCTGGATTGCATCGGCGTCGGCGGCATGGGGCGGGTCTTCCGCGCGCGCGACAACCTGTTGGACCGATTGGTCGCCCTGAAGGTGCTGTCGCCCGACGTCGGCGCCGACCCCGAAATGAAGCGCGAAATCCGCCGTCGTTTCGAGCAGGAGGCCAAGTCGGCCGCCCGACTCGACGATCCGCATTTCGCGCGCGTCTACTATTTCGGCCAAGACAAGGGCCTTCAGTACATCGCGATGGAGTACGTCGAAGGCGAGAACCTTCGCCGGATGATCGATCGGAACGGCCGGCTGGATTTCGGCGTCGCGGTGAACTTGTCGCTGCAGATCGCCCGCGGCCTGGTGCACGCCGCCGCCTGCGGGGTCGTCCACCGCGACGTCAAACCGTCGAACATCATCATCACGCCGGGCGGCTTGGCGAAGCTCGTCGACATGGGGCTGGCCCGCAACTCGTTCCAAAGCGGCCCCGAAGGCGAACTGACCCAGGCCGGCGTCACGCTGGGCACCTTCGACTACATCTCGCCCGAACAGGCGCACGACCCGCGCAACGTCGACGTCCGGTCCGACATCTATTCGCTCGGCTGCACCCTCTTCCACGCCCTCACCGGTCGGCCGCCGTTCCCCGACGGCACCGCCATGCAGAAGCTGCTGCACCATCGGTTCGACGCCCCCCCCGACCCGCGGCGGTTCGTGCCCGATCTGCCCGAGTTGGTGGTGCTGGTCGTCCGCAAGATGATGGCGAAAGACCCCAAGCAGCGGTATCAGACCCCCGGCGATTTGATCCACGACCTGCGGGCGCTGTGTCGATTGTTGGACGTGCCGCTGCCCGACGAAGACGGCTACACGAACGAAGCGACCGCCGCCGCCGGCTTCTGGGAAACGCACCTCTACTGGATGGCCCCGACCGCGGTACTGCTGACCGCGCTGGCGGTCGTGGCGCTGGTCGACCGCGACGTCGCCCCCGTGCTGCCGCCGCTGCCGTCGGTGAAGCCGCCGACCGCCGCGCCGCCGCGCGCGACCGACGCCGCGGCGCCGCGGACGGCCGCCGTCGGCGAACCGCCGCCCCGATCGACGGTCGTTGAGACGCCGACCGAGGTCATGGTCGGCGAAGGCGATGATCTGCGCCAAGCCATCGCCGACGCGCCGACCGGTTCGACGCTGACCTTGACCGGATCGAACTACGCCGTGGCCCCGACGTTCGGCGACGCGGAACAGCCGATCGGCCTGACGATCGCCCACAAGGAACTGGAAATCCGCGG
>JBOFFD010000056.1:0-2386 GCA_051648425.1 Planctomycetia bacterium | reverse complement strand
AGGTCGAGCGGCTGTTCGGCCGGCTGAAGCAGTGCCGGCGGATCGCCACCCGCTACGAGAAGACGAGCTGCAACTTCCTTGGCTTCCTCCACTTAGCGGGTTTGATGATCCTGCTGGCGTGATTGTCAACACAGCCTAGGCCGAGCCGCGAGAAACGCATGTGTTCGTCGACGTAGAAACTGACGACGTCGAGTTCGAGTTTCCCCTCGTAAGCCCGCAATTCGGCGATCAGTTCCGCTACCAATCCCTCGCCGACCGACTGGTTGGCGGTGCCGGAACTCTGCACGATGACGCCAGCCCTTGGCCGCTCGGGCCACTCGACGCGCTCCGGGGCCGAGTAGAACGCCGGACACGGAAGCGAGGTCGCTTTCGGGGCGCTCAGTTGCGAATTGAGGCACTCGGCCAACTCGGCGCTCCTCGTGATCGCGAGCACGTTTCGCCGATCGAGCACCTCGATTTCGTGGGGGGCGAGAACGGGCATCACCGACCCGGAGCCGACCCCCAGCGCGAGCACCGGCACCCGGGGATGCGTCAGAAGGCAGCGGAAAATGCGTTCGACCGGCCGTCCCAGCCATTCCGGCGTGCCCGCGAACACCACCAGATCGACGGCGTCGAGGGCCGGATCTCGGAGCGAGTTCGTCAGGAAGTCGGTCCGCATCCGCGCATCGTTCCAGCGATCGACGAACAAATCGGGATTGCGGTTCCAGAGAAGCCAGTTATGGTCCAATCCGAGGTGTCGGGCCAGCAGTCGCCGAATCCCCTTCAAAATGAACTCGTCGCCCGGGTTCCATTGCCTCGTCGAACTGACCAGGACGTTCAGCCGTTTCATGGACGCAAATCCCCAAAGCGAATCGTCGCTCGCACCGTCGACGCCCTCCCATTGACGGTGCGCAATATGGCCGATACGGACTGTTTCCACAAGACCACCCTCCCGACGCGCGGCGTTCGGGTGCATCCGGATTCTCTGGGGGGATTGTCATCTATTGGAGCGCGAGCGTCGCGGACCCGCTGAAGGGCTTTTGCCACCGCATTAGCGGCCACCTCGAGTCGTTCGCCGATGTTGACCGGCTTCAAGTCCTGTTCGTATCGCAACCGGCGCAAATCCCTCGAGCGCGCGTTCAGAGCACCAAGGCACTCGCCAATCCGGTCCAGCTTCGAATCGTGGGGCGTTTGATCCGCGAAGGCGCGGGCCAGGGCGTCCACCGCGTCCGAGTCGACCATGATCCGCGCCCGGCTCTTCCGCCGGCAGTACAACCAGACCTGATTCCCAGCGATCCCGACGGCCCACCCGACGAACGACTGCGACGGGTCGTAGCGGCCAAAGAACTCCGGCACGGCGACCGCCGTCTCTTGAAGCACGTCATCCCGTTCCTGAAAGTCACGCACGAGGGACGCGACGAACGCCGATACGGTCGGCGCCGCCAACGTCCACAACCGGGTGGCTTCGAGGATTTCGGGGGTCATGCTCATCGCATCCAGTTCGTCCGCTGCTTGTAAACAACCGCTGGGGGCGAATGATGACCGAGGAGTGGGATGGGCTATCGGATACTTGGGGGCAAACAGGGGGGCAAACACACCCTGGCGGGGACCAAGCGAAGAACGAAGAGCGAGGGTTCGATTTCCAGCGCCTCGGAAGCCTCGGATCTGAGGGGCGGAATTCGACGCAACGTTGAATCGTCTGGTGCGAAGAGGCAACAAAAAAGCCGCAAGGTATTATCCTTGCGGCGTTTGTGTCAAAGCCGCCTCAGGGATTTGAACCCTGGACCCCGGCTTTACGAAAGCCGTGCTCTACCGCTGAGCTAAGGCGGCGGTAACGAAGTCGACGGTTGGTCGATATCGGCCCCTCTTTATACGCGCGAACCGACATCGCTGCAAGGGCGGGCCGACGCGAAAAACGTGAAGCGGAGGGGGCGCCGCAGCCGAGGGGGCGCGGCCGTCGGTTACTTAGACGCGGCGTTGGCGGGCGGGGTTCGCCGTGGGGTGGCGACCGCCGGCGGAATGGCGTGCGCCCGACGGGTGCGGCCGACCGCGATGGGAATGAGCTGGCGGGTCGGTTCGGCGGTCGGGGCGGCGTCGGTGGATGGCGCGTCGACGCGGGCGAAGGCGTCGCGCGGGCCGACCGCCGCACTGCGGACGGCGTCGACTTCGTCGTCGTCGGGCGACTGCCCGCGAACGACCAGCGCCGGCAACGCATTCGGCGGCGGCAGCGGTTCCAGGGCGGCGGAGGAAGGCGTCGGCAGCGGGCGTGGCGTGCGGGCCGAGGCGACGACCGACCCCACCTTGGCGGCGCGGGGCGTCGTCGCCGCGATGACGGCGGCCGGCTTGGCCGACGCCGGTCCGTTCGCCGGCCCCTTCGTGGGCGCGGTCGCCAGCACGGTCGGCGCGG
>JBOFFD010000055.1:0-8813 GCA_051648425.1 Planctomycetia bacterium | reverse complement strand
GGGGGGGCACGTTTGGCGACGCCGCGAATTCGCCTTCAGCCCCGTTGGGCGTCGGGCCGCCGTCGAATAGACGCCGACGGAGCGGTTGCGTATATTAATTAGAGGGGAAGTCGCCGGATTCGCGGGCATCAACGAGTCGATGGTGTGACGATTTCAACTCTCTCCGAAAAACCGACGCCGCCGCCCTCAACCCCCGAGCTTTCCGTCTTGGCGGCGAAGGAAAGCGAGCAGCCGTCCGAAGAGCCGCTGTCCAACGGTCTGGTTTTCCTGCACCTGGCGATGCTTTTCTTGGCATCCGTGCTTCTCCGGGCACCGTCCCTCCACGTCCCGCCGTTCAATCCCGACGAAAGCCAATACTTGGCGACGGTTTCGTTCCTCAAGGCGAACGACCTTTCGGTTTTCTCGAACATCTATGGGCCGGCTTGGCCGATGGCCCTGTACCGAACGACGGCCGACTTTTGCGGCCCCTACCCCATCGCCGCCGTGAGGTTCGTCGTCACCCTGGTGACGGTGTTGACGGCATGGATGCTCTACGACGTCGTCCGCCGGGTGTCGTCGTCCACGACCGGTTTGGGAGCGGCGCTCTTGTTCGTGTACTTGAACCCCGTCTTCGAGGGTTTTTCGGCGAACACCGAATGGTTGTCGGCGCCATACATCCTCGCCGCCGTTTGGTTGTACTGCCTCGACGCGGGCGCCGCGCGCCGGCCGACCCGGTTGTTTGGTCTAGGACTGTTGGCGGGCTTCGCTTTCGTCTTCAAGGGGCAGGCGTCGTTCCTGTTGGGCGTCGTGCCGGGGGCGCTGCTTCTTGAAACGATCGCGCAGCGAAAGATTCGCGCGGGCCTGGTAGGCGCCGCGGCGTTCACCATCGGTGCGACGGCCGCCGCGGCGTTCGGTTACGCTCCGTTCTTCGCGGCCGGTCGTGGGCTGGAGTCGGTCGGCCACATCTTCAATTTCGTGTCGTCGTACGTAATGCAAAACAATGTCGCCCCGCGGCTGGAAGTGGCGGCGCTGAGCGTGTTCGCTCCACTGATCGAGCTGAAGCAGAACTTCTTCGACAAGTTCCAAGTTTTGCGCGGGGCGACGGCGATCGGGTACGCCGGGGCGGTTTGTTGGCTGGCCGTCGGCGGTTGGAGAGCATTCAAGGGCGGTGGAGAATGGACTCTCCGCGACCGAACGCTTCTGACGCTCGGTCTGTCGCTGGCGGCGTCGATCGCCTGCGTGCGCTTGGGCAACCGCTACTTCGATCACTACTACCTGTACCTCGTGCCGTTCCTGGCGGCATGCGTCGCCTTGGCGATCGACCGACTCGTCCGTCCGCCGCCGCCGAGCCGCCCGTGGCCCCGGCGGTTCTTCCAAGCGGTGGTCGGCGTCGCCGTGGTACTTTTGACGATGGACTACGTACAGCTCGCTCCGCCGAACGATCAACAGACGTGGCTGCTCGTCGTCTCGCTGACAATGCTGGGCTTCGCCCACGTCATGCGGAAACGGCTCGCTTTCTGGGGTCGCCGCAGTTATCTTCAGACGTACGCGGTCTGTTGCGCCGCGGCCGCCGTCGGCTCGATGGCGACGGTCCTCCATTGCGCCGATCCTTACCGCATGTTGATCTTCGATCCGAGAAACGTCGGCGAGTTGACGGACGCTTTGAAAATGCAGGCGGCTCCCGGCGACAAGCTGTTCGTTTGGGGCTGGCGGCCCGAAATCTACTCTTACACCAAACTGGAGGCGGCGACCCGTTTCGCCTCGTGTCAATACGTGGTGAGCGACTACAACAACGCCCGCGTCGGCGCGCCGGACGTCAATCAAGCGGCGTCGGAAGCCTTGCAGAAAGATCTGGAACTGACAAAGCCCCGTTTCATCGTCGACGCCGCGCGGTTGAGCATTCAGATGTCGCATCCCAACGTCAGCGTGTACTGGGTCGGCTTCTATCCGCCGCTCGAACGGCTGCTGAAAAAACAGTACGTCTCTAAAGGCCAGTTCGACGGCTGCACGATCTACGAGCGGCTTCCCGCACCGAGGGCGGCCCCGTGATCGAACACCCACCGCTCGTCGCGGCGCCTGTCGGCGGCCGATGGACGTTGGTCCTGCACTTGGCGCTGCTGCTTGTCGTGAGCGCCGTTGTGCGGCTTCCCAGCCACGGCGTCGCCTCGTTCACCGTCGACGAGGGGCAATATCTCTCGACGATCGCTTACCTTCAGGCCAACGACCAATCCGTGTTCGCCGCGTTGTTCGGGCCGCCCTGGGCGATGTCCGTTTACAGCGTTGCGGCCGACTTCGAGGGGCCGTACCCGATCGCCACTCTCCGATGGACGATCACCCTCGTCTCGGCGGCGACCGCCTTCATGCTGTACGATTTAGTGCGACGGGGGTCGTCCAACGCGGCCGGCCTGGGGGCGGGGCTTTTCTTCATCTATTACAACCCGCTTTGCGAAGGCTATTCGGCCAACACGGAATGGCTGTCGTCGCCCGTCGCACTGGCGGTCGCGTGGCTGTACGTCCAGGCTCCGCGGCTTCACGAACGGCCGCTGCGATTTCTCGCGCTCGGCGGGTTGGCCGGCGTAGCGTTCGTTTTGAAGGGGCAGGCGTCTTTCCTTTTGGGCGTGGTTCCCATCGCGGTCCTGCTGGAATCGATCGCGGAACGAAAGGTTTTCATCGGACTTCGGGGAGTCGTCGCCTTCACCGCCGGGGCGGCGATCGTGGTCGTCGCGTCGTTTTTTCCTTTCTTCGTCGTCGGGCTTGGTTGGCGGACGGTGGAGCATTTCTTCAAGTTCATTGCGAACTACGTTTTCCGGAACGACGCGCCACCCGTCACCGGCGCGGTACAGGCCGTCGCGACCCTCGTACCGCCGTCCACCGGTTTTCTGGGAACGCCAGCCGCGCTGAAGACCCATTTCGTCGACACGCCGGACGTGTTGCGCGCCGTTCGGACGATCGCCTACGTCGCGGCCGGCTGTTGGATCGCGGCGGGCCTTCGGCGGGCGTTCGCGGGGGGCGGGGCGTTCACCACCCGCGAGCGGATTCTTCTGACGGCGGGCCTCTCGCTGGCGGCGTCGGTCGGTTGCGTCAGTTTAGGCGGAAGGTATCTCGGCCACTACTATCTTTACTTCGCTCCGCCGTTGGCGGTGTGCGTCGCGCTGACGATCGACCGAGTCGTCCGGCCGATCCCCTGCGAGGGAATGAATTTCTATCTCGCCGCCACGGCCGCCGCGCTCTTGACGATGGATCTCGCGTCGCTGCCGCCACTGATGGAAAACCCGCTGGCGGCCGTCGGCGTCGTGCTCGCGTTGGTTTTCGCCGCCCTGTGGCTGCACCGCGCGACGGTGTTCGGCCGGCCCCGCCACTTCCTGCAGGCGTACGTCGCCGCCGCCGCAGTCGGAAACCTCTTGGCATTGGCGGCGTCGACGCACGCCACCGACCCGGAGTCGTTGGCGGTCGGCCGTCCCGATATGATTCAACGGGTGGCCGCCGAACTGCGAGGCCGAGCGGCGCCGGGCGACCGGTTGTTCGTTTGGGGGTGGCGGTGCGACCTCTACGCCCTGACGCGGCTGGAGCCGGCCAGCCGAGTGACGTCGTGCCAATACGTCATGAACGACTACACCCATTCGGTCGCGCCGCCGATCGTTGATGAAGCGGCGTCGGCGTTGTTGCAAAGCGAACTGGAACGGTCGCGGCCGCGGTTCATCGTCGATGCAACATTGAACAGCGTGCGGCTGTCGCCGTATTCGACGGTCAACGCCTATCAACTGCGGTTCTATCCGCCGATGCAACGGCTATTAGAAGAGAAATACACCGCGGTGGGGACGTACGACCGTTGCACGGTTTACGAACGGCGAACAGATCTGGGGGAGGAACCGTGAGTTCGTACGATCCGCCGGGCTTTCTCGAACCCCAACCCCCTGCTGCGCCGGCGGTGTTGGAAAGGCTTGAGCGACTAAGGACCGGCGCCGAGACGATGCGGGTGCCGATCCGCGATGATTCGGGCCGGCCGGTGGGCCGGCTTGAGCCGGTGACTTGGAAGCACGCCGCCGACGACACCTTGGTGGAGACGTTCGTCCGCTGGCGGAATCAGAACCGCGAGGGATGGCTCGACCAGCGACCGGTGAGCTTTGAAGGCACGAAGAAATGGCTGACGGCCATGCTCGCGGCGCCGGACCGACTACTGACACTGTTCTACTGGAATGAAACGTTGATCGGCCGAACGGGGTTCGTTGCGTTGGGCGCCGACCGCTACCTCACCGACGGTCTGGTGCGCGGCGAACGGGGCGGCGGCCGCGACTTCCTCTACTGGACGAGCCTGGCCAACGCTAAGAACGAATTTGAGATCACCGGTGTGAAGGAATTTTACGTCAAAATCTTGTCAAGCAACGAGCTGGCGATCCAAAATTCAGATAGACTGGGACTTGAGACCGTGACGGCCGTGCCTGTCTACAAGCACGAATCCGAAGCAGGCGTTGAAATTCTGGAACATGGCGAAAAACAACAGTTGATTCCCGGCGTCTTACTCGTCTACCGGCGTTTGACGAGGGTTGCTTTCGACCGTGTGTTCGATCAATACTATTCAAGACGAGGCGGTTCGACATGACTCGCGGCGAACTCTTGATCGAGCTTGACGGTCTGATGGTGCGACCGGTGGGAAGTACGCGGGAGGACGAGCCGCTGGCGGAAATTCCCGAATGGGATTCCATCGCCATGTTGAGCTTCATCGCCCTGGCGGACGCGCAGATGGCGGTTCGGCTGAGTGGAAGCCAAATCACCGCCTGCGACACCATCGGCGATCTGATTCAATTGGTGGAGCCGAAGCTTCAAGGTTAGTCGCGGCGGCGCCGTTGAAACCGTGTCACTTCCTCTCGACCCGTTTCCACACTTCCTCGATCGTCAATCCGTTGCCAAGCGTGCCGACGTGACGCCACTCGTCGCCGACGATCTTGCAGGTGAACGACTGAGGTTGTTGCTTGACGATGTGAAAATCGCCGCCGAAACCGTACTCGGTCGTTTCAACATAGGCTTCCCCCTTCAGCGTGTAGCCGCCGCCGGCCGCCCGCTTGATGGTTCCTTCGTCGTCGTAGGTGGTCCAAAAGAACTGAACCGGAGTGACGTGTTTCAACATCGTCGTTCCTACTGGAAACGCGAACTCCTTGCCGCCGTACCTCGCCGATGTCAGTTTCCATGTGCCGATCAACGCTTCGCCGGTTTTCCGGCCCGCCGCCGCGTCTTCCGCCCGGACGGTCGCCGCCGCCCCGACGAGAACGACGGAAGCAAAAATAAGTCGACGGAAATTTGTCACTTTCAATACTCCCAGCCGCCGCCAGCCGCTTGTAGTCGACGGTTCGGATCGGCGTGTTGTTAATGTCGTTCGAGCAACGATTTGCGAAACACGATTTTGTCGTCGCCGGCTTTGTAGAAGTCCCGGATTCGGGCTTCTTCCGTGAACCCGAGGGCGCGGTAGAACGCCCGCGTCCGCTCGAAGCCCGCCAAACCGGAGGTTTCTACGAGCAACAGACGAGCGCCGCGCGTCGTCAGCGATTGTTCGACGTGCCGTACCAGCAAAGCGCCACGACCTTGGCGCTGGCGGTCCGGATGCACCGCAATCATGTACAAGTTCCAAACGCCCTCGGTCATTGGTTCCGGTGCATAGTAGGCGGTACCAACCGGCCCGTCTTCATCGTCGGTCAGCCAAACGTGGTCAGGGCCGAGGTTGCCGTCCAGCACGCTGTCAAGAATGCCGGCGACTTCGTCGGTGCCGTCCGGCGGGAACAGGCCGGTGGAGACGCCGAGTGAAAGGATGGCGGCGGCGTCATTGGATGTGGTTGGTCGAATCATGGCGCACTCCAGAGGTTGTCGGGTTTTCCACCCGACGCGCCGACGGCGCCAGAAAGTTCGCGCCGAGTGAAAACTTTCTCAAGTAAGACATTAACTTACTGCGGCTTCACGGTTTCCGGTAGCGGTTTACTCAGAATTTCCAAGACGGCGGGGTCTTTCACCAGTTCCTGGGCGGCGGCGACGGTCGCCCATTTTCGCTGGAACTTATTCTTGCCGGGATAAGCGGGAAGTTCCTCGACCACTTCCAGGGCGAAAACCGGAATGGCGCCATCGACGCCTTCGGCTTTCACCGGGGCGGAACCAAGGGGCTGTTCCGACAGGATTTTGGTGCGGACGCCGGCTTTGTCGAACGATTCCTGCACGGCCGACGCCGACGCCGAGAAACCGGGAATCACCGGGCCTACGGGAAGTCCCCAAGCGGTTTGGTCGATGGGTGCAACCAGCAGAACCTCGCGGGCGGCGGGATCGGCGGCCTTGCGAAAGACGACGGCCGCACAGTGGTTGGCGTCGGCGGTCGCCGTGGCCGCCGCGGCCGAAATCGACACCACGCCCGGCGACCCGACATCCGTTTGGTCGAAGATCGTCGTCTTCAGGTTCCGAAAGGCGCCGAGTTCTCCGTCGACCGAAACGGCCCAGTTCCGGCCTTCGTTGTTCTGAACCGGATCGACCGCCGTCGACTTCAAGAAGAGCGACGAACCGGGCATCGCCTTCGGCCACTGGCCTTCGTCGTCATAATGCGCGACGTCCATGATCTGGCCGGAGGCGTTCTTCAGGGCCAGGATTTCGTTCGTCGGCGAGGGGTTGTTCGACATCCCCCGCATGTTCTGGTTCCAGCCGCCGACGGGAAGAATCTTGACGGCGGAACCCCAGGCGGCGCGGAACTCGGCCGGCGGCGTTTCACCGGGACAAAGCACGGCGGCGGCCCGCGGCGCTAAGATCACGCCCTTCGGCAGGGGGTCGCACGGGCCGTCTTCATCGCACAGCACCCAACCGGAAAGGTCGACCGGTTTGCTGGAACGGTTGTAGATTTCGACCCATTCGACTTGGTTGGGTTTGCCGGCGTTGAAATCGCCCTCGTTGCTGTTCGGGTTGAACATGAACTCGGTGACGACGACGGGGCTGTCGGTGGTTTCGGCGTCGACGGACGGCGCTTCCTTCTTCCCCGTCGAGGGGGGCGTCACGGTGGGCGCTGCGGGTGTGTCGCCGGTCTTCGCCAACGGGTCGCCGATGGTCGCGGGAGCGGGCCGTCCACCGTCCAATTTCGTCGAGCTGGTGCCGGAGTAAAGACCTCCGAAAACGACCGCGACGACGATCATCAGCAAGACGCCTGCTACGCCGCCGCCGACGAGAATCTTCTTGGGGACGGCGGGACGATCCGAGCTTTGCCCGGCTTCCACCGAGTTCCGCGCCGGGTTGGCAACCACGATCGTCCGCATGCCGGCGGGCGACGGCGTTTCCACGTTGCCGGAGAAAACCGTCGTCCGGCCCCCGGAATTCCGCGGCCCCACGGGAGGGGTTCGCAGCAGCGAATCGGAAGTGTTCGGCGCTTGGGCGGCTCGCCGCAAAGCGTCCGAAGTCACCGGCGCGAGTTCCCCGATACGCAGCCGTTCCAATTCCGCGGTGTCGAACGGCGTCGAAATTCGTTTGGCGAACGGTTGCAAGGCGCCGACCACGTCGGCCGGCGACTGGAACCGGTCGGTCACATTCTTGGCCATCATCTGCTCGAGGACGGCTTCGATTTCACCGGGGATGTTGGAAACGATTTCATGAACAGGCCGCGGATTGTACTGCAGCGCCATCACCAACTTCTGCGCGACGGTGGTGTCGGGGAACGGCACGCTGCCGGTCAGCATGTAATAAAACGTGCCACCGAGACTGTAAACGTCCGCGCGGATGTCGACGTCGTGGCTGTTGATGGCCTGTTCGGGTGCAAGATAGTCGGCGGTGCCCAGCACGCTCTCGCGGTTGGCGAGCGTCAACGGGTCGCCGTCCTTCTCTTCAAAGAAGACGGCTAAGCCAAGGTCGAGGACCTTCAACGTCCCGACGGTGTCAACAAGTAGGTTGCCCGGTTTGATGTCGCGGTGGACGAGGCCGGCTTGATGGGCGTGCTGTAGGCCGGCGGCGGCCTGGCAGATGTAGTCTGCCGCTTGCGACCAATGGATGGGGCCGTGGGCGGCGACGTACTGCTGCACGCTCATGCCACGGACGAATTCCATCACGATGTAGAACAGGCCGTCGGTCTGGTCGAAATCGTAGGCTTGCACGATGTTCGGGTGATTCAGCGCCGCGACCGCGCGAGCCTCGCGGCGGAAGCGCGCCAACGCCGCCGGGGCGTTCGAGCCGCCCACTTTCGGCAGAATCTTTAGCGCCACCTGCCGCTTCATGGCGGTATGTTCGGCCAAGTAGACCTTGGCCATGCCGCCGGCCCCGATCATGTCGAGGACTTTGTACTTGTTGACGAAAAAGCCGCTGGATCGGCCCGCCAAGAGCTGCTCGGCTTGAAACCGCGTCAGCAGCGCCGATTTGACGAGCAATTGGGCCAGCTTCGCCGGGTCGAGCGTGTCGCTCCCCGCCGATTGCACGCGCTCCGCCACTTTCTCGAACCGCACCGGCTCGAGCAGACGGCTTTCCCGCAATACGTTGAGGAATTCGGTGCTGTTGGTAGGGGGCGGCATAGGGTCCACGCATCATTGCCGAAGAATCAGCTTGGTCCCGCGCGGCCGTCTCCACCGACGGCGGCGGCCGCGCCGGACGAATCCGTCGGCCGGCGACTTGGTCGAACTTCGCGTCTTCGACGTTCCGGGGCCGAAGACTCCTCCATGAATTGCCGAGCGACTCCGTCGCACCAAACCTTATTCTAAGGAAGTCTAGCGTTTGGTATATGAAACGTCGATGAAGTTTGGTCCACGCTTACCGGCCGTCCCGTCGGATATCCCGCAAGGTCCACGCCATGAACCGTCCGGAGTTTGAATTCATCGAATGGATGCGCCGCCGGA
>JBOFFD010000054.1:0-2335 GCA_051648425.1 Planctomycetia bacterium | reverse complement strand
CCGAAGAAGTACGACCGCCCGGAAGCGGCGGCCAACGCCGAAATCTCGGCCCGGCTGCCGTACCTCATGGCGACCTCGCGCTTCGCGCACTTCCTGAAGGTGATCGCCCGCGATAAGATCGGCTCGTTCATGGAGGCGTCGGACGTCCAGGACTTCCTGGATCGTTGGATCGCCAACTATGTCAGCGTCGACCCCAAGCCGAGCCAGGAATCGAAGGCCCGGTACCCGCTGCGGGAAGCCAAGATCGAAGTCAAGGAAGTCCCCGGAAAGCCCGGCACTTACAACGCCGTCGCTTGGCTGCGGCCCTGGCTTCAGATGGAAGAACTGACGGCCTCGCTGCGGATGGTCGCCAACATTCCCAAGATGGGCGGCTGACCGCCCGCTTCTTAGTTTCCGTCTCATGGGCGGTCGGCCGACGACCGCCCCGCGCTGGATCGACGTCTCAAACGTGGGCGAGAGGCGTACAGAGCATTCATGACACCGGAACGCTCCCCGTCCCCCGTCCGCACCCTCGTTCTCGATGCGCCCGCCGCCGCGCCCGCTTCCCTTGCCGCCGGTTTGCTCGATTCCGTCCTCGCGGCGCCCCCTTCCACGACCACGCCGGACTCAGCCCCATCGACGTACGGCGTCGCGCGGCCCGCCGCCGATCTGCTCGATCGATTTCTAGACGCCGACGACGACGACGCGCTGGCGTTGCGGCTGTGGCGCGGCCGCTGGGACGCCGACCGCCACCCCCTGGACCGCGACCGGATGGTCGCCGTTTTGCAGGCCGACGTCGCGCGAATCGACGCCCTGCTCAACGGTCAGATCAACGCCGTCTTACATCATCCGTCGTTTCAGAAATTGGAGGCGAGCTGGCGCGGTCTGAAATCGCTCGCCGAACAAGCGGCCGGCGGGGAGGTTAAGATCCGCATTCTCGACGTCTCGTGGCGCGAACTGGCGCGCGACGCCGAGAAGGCCCTCGAATTCGATCAGAGCCAATTGTTCAAGAAGGTGTACGGCGACGAGTTCGACACCCCCGGCGGCGAGCCGTTCGGCCTGCTCTTGGGCGACTACGACGTCAGCGCGCGGCCGGGGCCGGGCCGGCCGACCGATGACTTGGCGGCGCTGGAGCGGATCTCGCACGTGGCGGCGGCGGCGTTCGCGCCGTTCGTCTGCGGCGTCGACGCCGGCTTCTTCGGACTGGAAAGCTACCGCGACCTGGAACGGCCGATGGACTTCACTCGCCTCTTGGACGGACCGGACTATCTGAAATGGCGCACCCTTCGCGACGGCGAGGATTCGCGGTTCCTCGGCCTCTTGATGCCGCGGGTCTTACGCCGACTGCCCTACACCGAAGTCGACCACGCCCCCGCCGACCTGCCGCGCACCGCGTTCCAGTTCGTCGAAGACGTCGCGGCGCCGGACGGCGGCGGTTACCTGTGGGGCAATTCGGTCTACGCCTTCGGCGCGGTGGTCGCGCGGTCGTTTCTCGAGAACGGCTGGCTGGCCGACATCCGCGGCGCGACCCGCGGCGACGGCGCCGGCGGCTTGGTCGCCGGCCTGCCGGTCCCGTCGATCCCGGTCGACGGATCGGGGGTCGTTCCGCTGTCCGCCACCGACGCGCTGGTCGGCGAACGCCTGGAGAAGCAGCTCGCCGATCAGGGCTTCATCGTCTTGTGCCATAACAAAGACACCGCCGGCGCCGCCTTCTACAGTTCTCAATCGGTGCAGAAGCCGAAAAGCTACGATCGGCCGGCGGCGTCGGCCAACGCGCGACTGTCAACCATGCTGCAGTACATGCTGTGCGTCTCGCGGTTCGCGCATTATCTGAAAGTGATCGGCCGAGATAAGATCGGCTCGTTCACCGAACCGAGCGAGTTGGAGAACCACTTGCACGAGTGGCTTCACCAATACGTGACCAGCGACGACGACGCGCCCGAAGCCGCCCGGGCGCAGTACCCGCTGCGCGAAGCCGAGGTGCAGGTGAAGGAACGGCCGGGCAAACCGGGGTCTTATCTGTGCGTGGCGCACCTGCGGCCGCATTTCCAGCTCGACGAAATCGCGGCGTCGATCAAGCTGGTGACGCAGTTGTCGCCGCCGCGGGCGCAATGACCGAGCGGGCGGCCGACTCGCGCCGGCGCGGCGTTTCGTCGTCCTTCGATAGACCGAAAAACAAAGTTCGGAATCTTCAAAATTCATTCGCGGCCAGAGCGCGGGCCGCCGTATAAGATGCCGAAACGACGGCCGGACGATCCGGCGTGACGGACGACGAAAGAAGGGGGACGGCGATGACCGCGCGGGAACTATTCCAGGCGGGACGATTGAACGACGCCGTCCAACAGGCTTTGCAGGA
>JBOFFD010000053.1:0-3188 GCA_051648425.1 Planctomycetia bacterium | reverse complement strand
TCTCGGTACGGCATCGCAAGCGATCTAAGAAACGACGGGCCTCGAAGAAAAGAACCATGAACGAAGAGCAAGTTCCCGACGGCGCGCTGGAAGTTTTTGAAAACAGCTTTCCGCACCGCGAGTATGAAATCGAAATCCGCTGTCCGGAATTCACCAGCGTCTGTCCTAAGACCGGCCAGCCCGATTTCGGCGTGTTGACGTTCACCTACACGCCCCGCGTTGCCTGCGTGGAACTGAAATCGCTGAAACTGTACCTGCAGGGGTACCGGAACAGAGGCGTCTTCTACGAAAAGATCATCAATCTGATCTTGGACGACTTCGTCGCCGCCTGCAAGCCGCGGCGCGCGACGCTGGTGGGCGAGTTCACGCCGCGCGGCGGCATTTCCAGCCGCATCACGGCGCGCTACGAGGAAGCCGGCGGCGCGGCCCGCGGCTGACCGGGGGGGGCGACGCATGACGATCGGCGTCGAACGGAGTTTCGCCGACGCGGTGGCGGCCCATCAAGCCGGCGACCTCGCCGCCGCCCGAACGGGGTTTCGGCGGGTTCTGGAACTCGACCCCGGCCACGTCGACGCGATTCATTTGTACGGCGTCGTCGAGTTGCAGTCGGGCCGGGCCGACCAGGCGGTGGAGTGGATCGGCCGGGCCGCGAAGAAGCGCCCCGCCGAATGGTCGTACTGGTCGAATCTGGCCGAGGCGTTGCGCGGAGCGGGCCGACCGGCCGACGCCGTCGCCGCCGCCAGTCAAGCCGTCGCTCTTAAACCCGACGCGCCGTCGGCGGTTCAACAGTTGGCGGCGTCTTACCTCGCTGCGGGCGAACCGGAATCGGCCGCCGTCCAATTGACGGCCCTGCTGACAGCGCATCCACGCCACGTCGCCGGTCTCAATACCTACTCCACCGTGTTGAAGGAACTGAATCGACCAAGTGAAGCGGTCGAGGTCGCGCGTCGCGCGTTGGTCGTCGATCCGGGTTCGGTCGCCGCCCACGTCAACTTAGCGCAGTGGCTGTTGGACCAAGGCGAGTTCGACGAAGCGGTCGAACACGTCGAAACCGCCCTTCGGTCGGCGCCGAATTCGGCCGACGCCCGCAATGTCCGCGGGAACATCCTGCGCCGCGGCGGTCGCACGACGGAAGCTCGACGGGAGTATTTCAAAGCGCTGCGGGCGAGGCCGAAAATGGCCGTCGCCTACTACAATCTCGGCCGGGCGGCGTACGTCGACGACCGGGCGGAAGAGGCCGCCGCCTGGTACACCGAAGCGGTGCGTCACGACCCGAAATCGGTCGACTTCCACACGGCGGCCGCCACCGCTTGGTGGGCGCTGGAAGACGTGGAAGCGTCGCGGACCGAATGGCAGGCCGCCGCCGCGCTCGATCCGACCGCCGTCGATCCGCTCTTCGGTCTAGCGCGAATCGCGGCGGCGGAAGACCGCGCCGAGGAAGCGGCCCGTCTCGTCGACGAAGCGCTGGCGCGCCGGCCCAGTCACGTCCCCGGCCTGCTGTTCCGGGCCGACCTTTTGGAACAGGCCGGCCGCGGCGACGACGCCGAGCAAGTATACCAATCGGTGCTGGACCTCGACCCGAGCAACCTGGGGGCGGCGGCCGGGTTGTCCCAGCGCGACCCGCGCGGCGTCGACGCGGAACGCCGTCATCTTCTCCAGCGCGTCATCGACGACCCCGACGGTCTTTTGGAACGACGGGCGCGGGCCGCGTACGTCGCCGGCGCGGTCGACGAAGCCCAGGGACGGCTTGAATCGGCGGCCGCCATGTTCGAGGCGGCCAACCGCTGGAAGCTGATGGGACGGCGACGGCGCGGCGACCCGTACGACCCGGAGCGCCATCTGCGCTTCACGGCCGGTCTGCGAGCCGTGTTCACGCCCGAACGAATCGCGGCGTTGCGGGAGGGCGGATCGGCGTCCAACCTTCCCATTTTCGTGTTCGGTCTGCCGCGTTCCGGTACGACGCTGCTCGAACAGATTCTGGCGGGCCATTCGAAGATTCACGGCGGCGGCGAGCGGAAGTTCGGCAGAAAATCGTTCCAGGCGATCACCTCGACCGAGCACGCCGACGAAATGGACTGCCTTGACCGTTGGCGCTCGGCCGGCCCCGACGACGTCGTCCGTATCGCCGAACGACACTTGGAATGGTTGACGGCGCTCGCGCCGAACGCCCCGCGCATCGTCGACAAACTGCCCGACAACTATCTCTACGTCGGCTTGTTGCAGATCCTCTTTCCCAACGCCCTGTTCATCCACTCGCGGCGCGATCCGCGGGCGACGTCTTTGTCGTGTTGGAAGACTGATTTCGCCCGCATCTTATGGTCTTGGGAAAAGTCGCACTTACGGCATCGGGTGGTGGAATACGCGCGCATGATCGAGTACTGGTCGGCCGCGCCGCCGCCGCGTACGATCGACGCCGACTACTCCGAGACGGTCGCCGACGTGGAAACCGCCGCCCGCCGATTGATCGACGCCTGCGGGTTGGAGTGGGAGCCGGCCTGCGTCGAGTTCCATCGCACCGAGCGCGTCGTGCGGACGGCGAGCGTCCGACAGGTGCGAAAACCGGTCTACACCGATTCCATCGACCGCTGGCGACGGTACGACCCGTGGCTGGGCGACCTGTTCGCCGGCCTGCCCGCCGAAGCTCCTCGTCTGAAACCGATCGACTGACTTCGCCGCCGTCATAATTTTTCGCCCTGGAAGACCGGCCGGACGTCGAACGGGGCGAAGGGCGGGGATGCGCGAAGCCCGTCGCCCGCGGCGGTCGCGAGGTCGGCCCCTTGCCCCGCCCCGACGGGTGGGGGGCGGCGCCGGACCGGTCGAGTTGAATCGGCGTCGGCCGTGGAAGCCGGCTTCTCAAATGAACGCCAGGGACCGCTCATCGCCGTTTCCAAAAGCCGGCGTCGACGGTGTCTTCCGCGCGAACCCCGTCGATCGTGAAAAATTCCAGGTCGGTTTTCACGCCGAACCGTCGAGCAAGATCGTTCCGGGGAAGTCGTCCGACGGCGAACTGCGTGTGAACGGCACGATCGTTGCTTCTGACTCACTCATTGATGGATCGCTGAGTCGACGGTCACCGTCGAGGCGTTCGCTTACCGACCACCAGGAATTCAGAGGAGTCCCCTCATGGCCAGTCACAAATTCGTCAGCGCCGTGTTCCGCGACCGCATCGACGCTGAGCGCGCCTTCAA
>JBOFFD010000052.1:0-2848 GCA_051648425.1 Planctomycetia bacterium | reverse complement strand
CGCCGGCGCGCGCGGTGGTCGAGAAATTCGCGACGCGGGCGCGGAACAGGGTGGGTCGGCGCGGGGCGGCCAGCGCGTCGACCTGCTCCAAACCGACGACGGCGAGGTTGGCCGAGTCGCCGACGCCGACGTCCAAAATGGTGGTGGCCGCTTGGGCCGAGACCGCCTTCAGCTTGTCGCCGAGGGCTTTGGTCGAGGCGTCCGATTCCTGCGGTCCGCCGTCGGCCGACCCCAACCAACCCGACCGTTGCAGATCGGTGACGATGAAAACCTGTTTGCGGCTGGAACGCGACTTTTTTAGGACTTCGAGCAACAGGTCGACGCCCGCCTCGACCCGGGCGTAGCCGTCCTGCGGCTTGATCGATTCGATCTCCTCGGCGACGTCGGCCAGGTACGGGCTGGGTTCCCCGACGACGATCGTCGGCGGATTGCCCAAGACGACCACGCTGGCGAGGTCGCCCTTCTGCGCTTCATCGAGCACCTGCTGCGCCAAGCCCTTCGCCTTTTCCCATCGGCTTTGGTCGGTGGCGGCGTAGTGCATCGACGACGAGTTGTCGAAGACGATGACGTTGTGCGTCGCCGGCGTTTCGATGGATAGGAGCGAGGCGCCGAGCGTCTCAAAAGTCGGCTTGGTCATCGCTAAGACCACGAGCAGCAGCACCAGCGTGCGGATCGCCAAAAGCAGCCACTGCTCGAAGCGGACCCGGCGATGGTTTTTGCGGAGGGCGGCGAGCAGCCATTCCATCGCCGCCCAGTCCGACTCGCGGTACCGCTGCCGATTGAGCATGTGAATGACCAGCGGGGCGGCCGCCAGGCTCATGCCCCACAGCATCGCGGGTACGCCGAAGGTGAAAGCGAAAAACTGCATGCGTCGCGTCCTGCACCGCCGGTCCGCCGGCGGACGATGATTCGATCCCGCGTCTTAAAGACGGCGTCAATTCGAGCGCGTCAACCGTTCGGCGAGGTAGCCCGACAACGCCCGGTCGAGCGGTTGATCGGTGCGGAACAAGATGTAGTCCACGTTCGCCGACCGGCAGGCGTTCCGCAGTTCCCGTTGGAAGCGGTCGAACTCCTCCAAATACGCCTTCCGCAGCGCCCGCGGCTCGACCAACACTTTCGGCAGGTCTTCCAGTCCGCGGAACCGCGTCATGTCTTGGAAGGGGAATTCCAACTCGGCTTTGTCGAGAACGTGGAACAACACCACTTCGTGCCGACGGTGCCGCAGGTGCTTCAAGCCGCGGACGATGCCGTCGACGTCGTCGAAACAGTCGCTGAAGACCATGACGAGGCTGCGACGGCGGAACCGCTCGGCCAGTTCGTCGAACACGCCGCCGATCTTACTTCTAAGATTCGCCGGCTTGCACACCGCCAGGATGTGCAGCAGTTGTTTCAGATGCGCCATCTGCGACGACGGCGGGACGAGGTGGCGCACGGCGTCCTCGAAGGTCGCCAGGCCGATCATGTCCTGCTGGTGCAGCACGAGGTAGGCCAACGCCGCCGCCGCCTGGTTGGCGTAGTCGAGCTTCGACGGCCCGCCCGACGTGTAGTTCATCGACTGGCTGGCGTCGACCACCAGATTGCAGACGAGGTTCGTCTCCTGCTCGTACTGTTTCAGGTAGAACTTGCCGGTCTTTCCGTACAGCTTCCAATCGATGTGGCGGGTGTCGTCGCCCGCGACGTACTCGCGGTGCTGCGCGAATTCGACGCTCACGCCCTGGAACGGGCTTTTGTGGGCGCCGGACACCAACCCCTCGATGATCTGCCGGGCTTTCAGTTCAAGGTCTTTGATCCTAGCCAGCGTTTGCGGATCTAAAGACGTCGGGGAGCTTTCCACGGTCGAGCGCCTCGCTTTCGTCGCGCGGCAAGAGTTCCAGCAAACGAAGCACGACGTCGTCGGGGCGGATGCCTTCCGCCTCGGCGTTGAAGTTGGTCAAAATGCGGTGGCGCAGCACCGGGGCGGCCACCTTGCGGATGTCTTCGGTGGTGACGAAGTACCGCCCGTACAGCACGGCCCGCGTCTTCGCCGCCAGCACCAGGTACTGGCTCGCCCGCGGGCCGGCCCCCCAACTAAGATACTTCGCGATGAAGTCGGGGGTTTCCTTCTGTCGCAGCCGAGTCAAACGCACCAGTTTCATCGCATAGCGGATGACGTGGTCGGCGGCCGGAACCCGCCGGACGATCTGCTGCAGTTCGACCACCTGCTCGGCGTCGAGCACCTTGTCGATGGTCGGCGTGTAGTCGGCGGTCGTCCGCCGGACGATCTGAAACTCTTCTTCTTCGCTGGGGTAGTCGACCTGCACCATGAACATGAACCGGTCGAGCTGCGCTTCGGGAAGGGGGTAGGTGCCTTCCTGCTCGATCGGGTTCTGGGTCGCCAGCACGAAGAAGGGGGGCGACAGCCGATGCCGGTGGCCGCCGACCGTCACCTGCCGTTCCTGCATCGCTTCCAAAAGCGCGGCCTGCGTCTTCGGCGGGGTGCGGTTGATTTCGTCGGCTAGCACTAGGTTGGCGAAGACCGGGCCTTTCAGGAACTGGAATTCCTTGTGGCCGGTGGTGCGGTTTTCGACGATGACTTCGGTGCCGGTGATGTCGGCGGGCATGAGGTCGGGGGTGAACTGGATGCGCGAGAACGACAGCGTCAGCGCGTCGGCGACGGTGTGGATCATGAGCGTCTTCGCCAGCCCCGGCACGCCCACCAAGAGGCAGTGGCCGCGGGCGAAGATGCCGATCAGCAACTGTTCGAGAACGTCTTCCTGGCCGACGATGACCTTGGCGGCTTCCTGCCGAATCGCCCGGTAGGCGTCGTTGAGCCGTTCGACGGCCGCCAGATCCTGTTCGGTCGTCTCGC
>JBOFFD010000051.1:0-4867 GCA_051648425.1 Planctomycetia bacterium | reverse complement strand
TGACGACGACGCGCTCGGCGCCGTTGATGATGAACTCGCCGCCGCCGATCATGATCGGAATGTCGCCCAGGTAGACGACTTCCTCGACCGGTTCTTCCTTGTTCAGCCGCAGCGTGACGTGGAACGGCCGACCGAAGGTCAGGCGGAGCTCGCGGCATTCCTCGGTGTCGTACCGCGGCTTGCCGAGTTCGTAGCGAACGTACTCCAGCTTGATCGAGCCGTCGTAGCTTTCGATCGGGAACGTTTCGCGGAGGACGGACTCCAGGCCGAAGTTTTCGCGCTTCGCCGGATCGATGCCGAATTGCAGGAACCGCTCGTAGGATTTCGTCTGGATTTCGGTGAGCGGCGGCGCTTCGATCTCCGAGCGAGACTTACCGTAAATCTTACGGTCACTGAACTTCAACCGACGCTGCGCGGAAACGGGCATACGGCTGCGTGCTCCTCTTGCAAAAACGATCCGCGGCGGTTACGCCTGGATGGAAAACCTACCAGATTCGGACGACACCGCATCCGCCGAACACCCCGACGCCGAACCGGCCGGAGAGGCGCGCCAAAGCGCAAAAGACGAAGGGGGGATAAGGGACGACGATGACGCCGAGCACTCGTCGACGAAAACCGAGGGCGAAACTGCGAGACGGCGGGCCACGCCGACGAAAGGCGCCGGGTGGGCGAAGGACGACCGAGCCGAACTAAGGAAGAGCGACATCCAAGCCCGCAACGTCCGATTCCTCCCGCGGCGCATCGCAGCGCAGCGCTCGACGCGCCGACCCACTTCGCGAAAGCGGTCGGTGCGAATCATCCCATCGAACCGTCGGTGCGACGGCCGCGATGTAGAGCGTACGGCACGCGGCGATCTGCACCGCCGCGCCGCGCGAAAAAGGTCTGCCGACAAGAAATCGGCGACCAGGCAAACATCATACCAACGACGACACGGAAAAGCAAACCGTCCCGCTCGATTTACTTGATCGAGACGGTGGCGCCGGCTTCGACCAGTTTCGCCTTCAGCTTTTCGGCGTCGTCCTTCGAGATGCCGGTCTTCACCGGTTTCGGGGCGCCTTCGACCAAGTCCTTGGCTTCCTTCAGGCCGAGGGCGGTCGCTTCGCGGACGACCTTGATGACGTTGATCTTATTGGCGCCGAAAGCGTCAAGGATCACGTCGAACTCGGTCTTCTCGACGGCGGCTTCCACCGGAGCGGCGGCGGCGGCCGGGGCGGCGGCCATGACGGCACCGGCGGCGGCCTTGATGCCGTGCACGTCTTCCAGGTAGTTCTTCAGTTGGTTCGCCTGCAGCAGGGTCAAACCGACGATCTTGTCGCCCAATTCACGCAGATCGCTGGGAAAGTCAGCAACTTCGGCCATCGTACAAATCCTTACTTACCTAGTTGGAGAAGCTAAAAATACCTCGTCCGGCCGGCGGGCCACCCAAGGCGGCCCGTCGTCCGATCCCGTTTCGTTTGCGACTCTTAGACGGCCGCCGCTTCCGCCGTCGCCTCGGGGGCCGCGTCCGCCGCCGCTTCCGCCGTCGCTTCGGAAGCCGCGTCCGCGCCCTTCTCGGCCAACGTCTTGATCTGGCCGACGATGGCGCCGCCCGGCCCGGCCAACAGCGCCGCCAGCGACGCTCCCGGAGCCATGATCAATCCGACCAACAGCGACAGCGTTTCTTCGCGGGTCGGCATCTTGCTGACCGTCTCGACTCCCTTGGAGTCGACGACCTGGCCCGAAACGCAGCCGCCCTTGACCTTGAACTTGGCGTTGGTTTTCACCTGCGCCAGCATTTCCTTGGCCAGCGAAACCGCGTCGCTCGACCCCCACGCCACCGCCGACGTGCCGTCGAGGATCTTGTCGAATTCCGGCAGGCCCATTTCGCGGAAGACGATCCGGGCGATGTTGTTCCTCACCACCGAGATTTCGATCTTCTTCTTGCGAAGATCGCGGCGGAGGTTGAACGTCTCGAGCGAGTTCAGGCCGATGACGTCGACCACCATCAAATCGTGGACCCCTTCGAAGCGCTTTCGAAGGTATTTCATTTCGAGTTCTTTGACGTACTTGCTCATCGGATCGCTTTCACTTCGATTTCACGGGACCGATCAATGCGGCGCGGCTCGGACGCGGCCGAAGGTTGTCGCAGCGGGACGGCTCACACCTGGACGGGGATGCCCGGACTCATCGTCGCGCAGATCGTCACCGACTGCACGAAGGTTCCCTTGACGCTCGAGGGCCGCGAGTTGCGGATGTGCCCGACCAGCGTGCGGATGTTCACCGCCAATTGATCCGGCGAGAAGCTGAGTTTGCCGACCAACACGTGGAGATTGCCGCCCGCGTCGGTGCGGTACTCGACCTTGCCGGCCTTGAACTCGCGGACGGCGGTGACGATGTCGTTGGTCACGGTGCCGTTCTTCGGCGTCGGCATCAAGCCACGGGGACCGAGTTCGCGGCCGAGGGGGCCGACGACGCCCATCATGTCGGGGGTCGCCAGGGCCAGGTCGAAGTCGAACCAGCCGCCCTTGATCTTTTTGGCGAGGTCGTCGCCGCCGACGAAATCGGCGCCGGCGTCCTTCGCCTTCTGTTCGTTGTCGCCCTTGGCGAACACCAAGAGGCGGATCGCCTTGCCGGTGCCCGACGGCAGGCTGATGGCGCCGCGGACCATCTGGTCGGCCTGCTTCGGATCGATGCCGAGGTGGATGGCCGTCTCGACGCTCTGGTCGAACTTGGTGGTGGCGAACTCCTTGAGGAGCTTCAAGGCCGCGTCCAGTTCGACGGCGGTCTCGCCGGTGGTGATTTTGGCTTCCAGAGCCTTGAATCGTTTCGAGCGCTTCGGCATCGCAGGCAGAGTCCCATACAAGCGGCGGCGGACGGCGTCGGACGAAGGTCCAAGCGGGTGGTGGCCGCCCGCCGGGACGCCGACCCGAGTCTTATATTGCGAACGAACGTCGTCGAAACGACGGAGGAGTAACGATCGTCGAACGGTCGGCGTCCCTGGAAAGGGTCGGCGGCCGATCGTCGCTTCAGCGGATTTCAATCCCCATGCTGCGGGCGGTGCCGGCGATGATCCGCTCGGCGTGATCGAGATCGCGGGCGTTGAGGTCTTCCAGCTTCTTCTGGGCGATCTCGCGGACCTGGGCCGGCGAAACCGCGCCGACCTTTTCGGTCCGAGGGTTGGCCGCCCCTTTCGCGACGCCGGCGGCCATCCGCAGCAGCACCGACGCCGGCGGCGACTTCAGCTTGAACTCAAAGCTGCGGTCGCTGTAAACCGTGATAATGACGGGGATCGTGATCCCCTCCATGTCGCGGGTGCGGTCGTTGAATTCCTTGACGAACGCGCCGATGTTGACGCCGTGCTGGCCGAGCGCGGGGCCTACCGGGGGGCTTGGGGTCGCCTTGCCGCCCGTCACTTGCAACTTGACTTCCGCTTTCAGAGTCTTCGCCATAGCCGCCTGCTTGAACTAAATGCTTGGACCACTCGACCGGGACGCCCGCCGCGCCCATCGTCCGCCGCCGCCTTCGAGGCGACTTGCGGACGATTCGTCACTCCACCGCTTCGATCTGCCAGTATTCCAGTTCGACCGGCGTCGGCCGACCGAAAATCTGAATCATCACTCGCACGAGGCCCTTGCCTTCGTTCACTTCGTCGACGGCGCCCTCGAAGTTCTCGAACGTGCCTTCCTTGATCTTGACCCGGTCGCCCTTGTGGAAGCTGATCTTCAGCTTCGGCGCTTCCGCGACCGCGTCTTCCGACGCCACCACTCGGCCGAGCATCTTCGCCACGTCTTGCGAGGTCATCGGCACCGGCTTGCCGCCCGAACCGACGAAGTCGCCGACGCCCGGCGTCTCGCGAACCACGAACCAGGTGTCGTCGTTCAAGTGCAGGTTCAGCATGATGTAGCCGGGGAAGAACTTCTTCTCCAGCACCCGCTTCTTCCCGTCCTTGATCTCCGTGACTTTTTCGGTGGGCACGACCACTTCGCTGACCAGATGCTCCAGACCGTGGATTTTGACCCGGCGGGCGATGGCGTCGCGGATCGATCCTTCGCGGTTGCTGTTCACCTTCAGCACGTACCAGTGCATTTCCGGAGCGTCGGGATCGACCGGCGCCGTCGCCTCGGCGGCCGCCGGCGTCGCTACCGCGACAGGCTCGGCAATCAGCTCGGGCTCCGGCGCAGATTCCGGTTCAGGCTCGGACCCCGACTCCGCCGCAAACGCCGGCCCGTCGTCGGCCTCGGCCGGCGAAGACGCCGCGACCGCCCCGGATTCCTCCGGAAACGACGGCTCTTCACTCGCATCGGCCCGTTCGTCGACCATCGGACGTACCCGCTTCCCTCTACGCTCAGCTCAACAGCGAAACGAAATCGGACATCATCGGCAGCGGCGGAACATGGAACATGCCCTGGCTGCCGCCGAGCAGGCCGCGAATCTGCAGGATCCCGATCGAGCTTAAAAGCCATTTCCAGAACAGGTCGACGACGAACAGGAACGTCGCCAGAATCACCACATTGATAATGACCACGACCGTCGACGCCTTCGTCTCACCCCAGGAAGGCCACGACACCTTCACCATCTCGGCTTCGGTGGAGATCAGGAAGTCGGCCAGTCGGGGATAGTGAATCAACCGGTAGGTCGCCCACAGCAGCACCCCGCAGATCGCGAGCGGAGCCACAACTTCGGTGACGATGCTGCCGTCGATCTGCGACTGCGACCAGAGGTAGGCGCCGGAGAGCACAATCAGCGCCACCGCCGAGAGCGTGCCGTAGCGGGCCATGTTGCCCTGCCCGGGCTTGTACGCCTGCGAGCTGAGCATCGCGCGAAACAAATCCGTGGTCGTACTTGTCATCAACGCCATGCCAACCCACCCGCCTCCTGCGGCGCCCAA
>JBOFFD010000050.1:0-3640 GCA_051648425.1 Planctomycetia bacterium | reverse complement strand
TCATGGACGAAGCGGTGACGCTGTCGCGGTCGCATCTGAACGCGATGATCGACCTGCGGGTTTCCCAGACGGCGGCCGAGACGATTCTGGACGTCGTCTGCGCGAAGGCCGGCGTCGAGTACATCCTGATGGAACGCGGCGTGGTGTTGACGACCCCCGGCCGGGCCGTTGAATACCTGCGGCAGTTGGAAACCGGGCTGCGGCGGCAGTGGGCCGCCGCCCGCGTGCTGTTCCCGGAAATGAATCCGGAACTGTTCGCCGCGAATCCGTCGACCGGCGTCACGGCGGCCGAACTGGATCCGACGGCGTCGGTTCCCGAATACCTCACGTCGGGCCAGGCGCTCGTCGCCCACGTCCGCAAACTGCTTCGCTGACCGGTCGGCGGTGCTCGCTTCGCGTGTCGAATCGTTCGGCCGGTTCGTGGCCTTTTCCTTCGCGGCGACCCTCGCCCTGCCGGCGGCGCTCCTGCGCCCGCTGCCGCTCTTGGTGCAGATCGAACGATTCATCGGCGGCGCGACGCCGATCGCGCTGGTCGTCGGGGCGGCGGTCGGTCTCGTCGCCTGGATGCACTTGGGCGGTCTGCTGGCTCGTTTCGACGGCGCCGTGCTCTTGCCCACCGTGCTGTTGCTGGCGGTGGCGACGGAGTTCGGACCGGTGTCGGTCGGTTTGGTCGCCGCCAGCCGGCTGTCGTCGGGCGTCGCCGCCGAACTCGCCGCCATGAACAACGACGAACAGCTCGACGCCCTCCGCTGTTTGGGCGTCTCCCCGCTGCACCGCCTCATCGCGCCGCGCATCCTGGCCGCCATGTTCGTGCTGCCGCCGCTCACCGTGGCGGTCGACTACGCCGCCCTGCTAGGGGGCTTCGCGGCGGAAACCCTCGGCGGCGGCCTGCCGTGGTCGGAGTATTGGCGCTACGCGGTCGACCGGCTCGACCCGTGGGAATGCGCGCTGTCGACCGGCAAGACGATGGTGTTCGGTTGGCTGGTGGGGCTCGTGGCCTGCTGGCACGGCGTGTCGGCGGAGCGCAGCGCCGAGGCGGTGGGCAAGGCGGCGACGCGCTCGGTGGCGGCGTCGATGCTGGCGGTGATCGTCGCCGACGTCTTCCTGGTGCGGCTGGTGCAAATGATCGTCGGCACGGGCTGAGGCGGAGGGAAAGAACCATCCCGAGGTCCATTTCGAGCGGACCGGGAGGTCCGCCCTACGTTTCGATTCATCCGTCCCCACGATGGAGCGGTCGGCCGCGCGTCGAGGAGGGTCGTTCGCCGTCGAAGGCGGCGTCCCGCAGGGCGACGTCGACCGCCGCCGGTGAAAGAAGGGCGAGGCGCTTTTCGATCAAGGAGGCGGCCAGACCGAGGTCGGCGGCGCGCGGGGCCGAGCGGATCGTCCGCGCGATCCGCAGCCGACCCTGGCTGAAAGCGGTCGTCCCGCCGTTGGCGCGCGTACTGGCGAAGCGGCCGGCGCGGCCGGTCGTTTGGTCCCACGCCCGGAACTGCAACGTCACCCGGCCGGCCGGCGATCCGGGTCGCAGCCGCAGTCGGTCCTGCGCCCGCAGAAGCAAGGACCGCGTGTCGCCGACGGTTCCCGTCACCCGCCGCCACGTCCGGCCGCCGTCGGTGGACACCTCGAAGACGCCGCCCCCGGTCTTGCGCAGCAGCGTCATGGCGATGCCGCGGAGGATCGCCCGGGCGTCGGCGACGCGGCCGCGCAGAAGGGCGTCGACGCGCAGACCGCCGCGGGTAGCGATGGCGGCGATGTTCGGCGGCTTGCCGGTCGTCCGCAGCACCGGAGCGACGTTGGCCGGCGCGACGACTGGCGGCGGGGCGACGGGGGGAGGCGGCGCCGGGATGTCGACCAAGCGGAACAGACTGCGGCCGGACGGGGCCAGCGCCGTGAAAAAGAGGGCGCCGTTCCGCACCACCAATCGCGGATCGCTGTCGGCCAAACCGGGGCGGAGATCGGCGACGAGCGCGGTGCCGGCGGCGGTGCCGTCGCTCGTCCACAGTTCGCGTCCGGTGGAACCGTCGTTGGCGACGAAGTACAAGACGCCGCCGGCGTTGGTCGTGCGGGCGGGGTAGCTGTTGATGAGCACGCCGGGGCGGATGTCCTTGACCAACGTGGTGCCGGCGGCGGTGCCGTCGCTTCTCCAAAGCTCGAAGCCGGTGTCACCGCCGATGGCGGAAAAGAAGACGATACCCCCAACGTTGGTCAAAAACGTCGGATTACTGTCGTAGACGCCAGGGCGGATGTCGGCGACCATCGTGGTTCCGGCCGGCGTGCCGTCGGATTTCCAGAGTTCAAAGCCACTCCCCCCGCCGTTGGTGGCGTCGAAGTACAGGAAGTCGCCGACGACGACGAAGTTGCCGGCCGTGTAATTGTTGAAGGCGGTGCCGGCGCCGGGGTTGACGTCGACGGCCAGCATGGTGCCGGCGGCGGTGCCGTCGCTCTTCCAAAAATCGGTGCCGGAGATCGTGTCGGTGCCGCGGAAATAGAGCGTGCCGTTGAAGTTGACGAGCCGGCGGGCGCCGGCGGTGACCGCGTCGGGGTGAACGTCCTTGACCAACGTGGTGCCGGCGGCAGTGCCGTCGCTTCTCCACAGTTCAAAGCCGGTGACGCCGTCGGTGGCGCTGAAGAAAAGTACGCCGTTCACGTTGGTAAGGTAGTTGGGGAAACTGCCGAGGTTGCCGACCGAGACGTCGGCGACGCGGACGGTGCCGGCGGCGGTGCCGTCGCTCTTCCACAACTCTTCGCCCGTGGAACCGTCGTTGGCGTTGAAGAAAAGCGTGCCGCCGACGTCGGCGAAGTTTTTCGGGTAGCTGCCGGCGGCGCCGGGGTTGAGGTCGGCGACGCGGAACGTGCCGGCGGCGGTGCCGTCGCTGCGCCACAACTCGTTCCCGGCGGCGTCGCCCGCTTGGAAGTAAAGAACACCTCGGGCTTCGGCGATCTCGCCGATGATGTTCACATTCACGATCAGTTCCGGCGTCAGCACGGGAACCGATCGGTCTTCCAACGCCTCCAACCGGTATGCGGACTCGGATTTCATCGTCATGGGAAGCGACATAGGCGACCTCTCCGCAACTTCCGGAATCGGCGACGACCACCAATCCAACGATCATCTTATCGGATGAAAAATCGGCGGGACGAAAAATCGCCCGCGCGGAAAGACGCCGCGGAGGACCTGGTCCGTCGGACGGCCGTTTCCCGCGGCGGCGGCGGTCGTCGCTCGTTTTGACGATATTCTTTTCGGCATAAAAACTGCGTAATAGGAGGGGCCGTCGAAAGACGAACCGATGCGGACGGGGCTTTCGCGGTGTTCGGTCGCGCCCGCCGTGACTAAGATGAAGGGCAGCAAACGCCGCGGCGGCGAACGATCGTGCAACCGTTGTTCGGCCGCGCCTCCTCGAAAGGACCGATCTTGAAACCGGCATCCGACACGTCAACACCCTCGGCCGGCGGTACTCTCTTGGGGGCCGCGCCGGCGCAACCGGCGGTGAAGAAGCCGAACGACGGACCGCACGCCGCGGAAAAGTCGGAAATCGACGTCCTGGTCGCCGGTCGGCACGGCAACCCGTTCGGCCTGTTGGGGCCGCACCTCGTCGAAACCACCACCGGCCATGATCTGGTCGTGCGGGTCTTCATCGCC
>JBOFFD010000049.1:0-1899 GCA_051648425.1 Planctomycetia bacterium | reverse complement strand
GGGCTGTCGACGCTCGAGGCGACGCCGCGTCCCCCCCCACGTCCCGGGGGTCGCTCGTCCTTGGGAGCCGTTGGACCGTGGTCCAAGGCTCCCGCCTCGGGGTGGCGGGGACGCCCTACGGATGTCGATCTTGTAAGATCGGCGACCGTCGTTTCGTCCCACCACCGTCGAGTATAGGAAAAACGCCCCGTCGGAGGGAAGGGCCGACTTTTTCGGGTCGCGGCGCGGCCCGCAGCGCCGGCCTTGCTGCGGTCCAGTTCCGCTTTCTATCTCATCACGATGTCGCTCCCTTTCGACGCCACGCTGAAATCGATCGTCGCCAAAAGTCCCGGCGATTTCACGGCAGCCTTCGGCCTGCCCGCAGGCGAGCCGACCGCCGTCAACGTCGACCTCTCGACGATCTCGGCCGCCACCGACGTCGCGCTGGCCTACGGCAAGCCGGTAAAGGCCCTCGTCGACGTCAACCTTCAGTCCGGGCCGGACGACGCCCTGCCGCGACGCCTGTTCCTCTACAACGCCGCCCTGCACTTCCGGCACGGCGTTCCGGTGCAGTCGAAACTGGTGTTGCTGCGCGAAAACGCCGACGCGAAGATTCTGACCGGAAAACTGACGTACGGCGAGGGCCGTCGCCGCATAAAATTCGTCTACGACGTGATCCGCATGTGGAAGCAGCCGGTCGACGGCTACCTCTACGGCGGTCTTTCGGCGCTGCCGATGGCGGTGCTGTGCAAAATGCCCGACCACCGGCCGCTGCCGGAATCATTGCGGGACGTTTTTCGGGCGATCCTGAATCGTCTTGCCAAGGAGGCTCCGCACGCGGAGGCGATGCGGCTGACGTCGGCGGCGGGCGTCCTTACCCTTTTGCGCGTGCCGAGGACGCAACTGGCGTCGATCTTTGAAGGAGTCGAACCGATGGTCGAACTCGCAGCCTACGACGAAGCGTTTCTTGAGGGCGAAACCAGGGGGGAAGTCAAAGGGCGTCACGCCGTCCTGCTGCAACTGGGGACCTGGCGATTTGGAACAGCCGACGCCGCCGTCGAAGCGGAACTGACCGCCATCCGCGATTTGAGCCGTCTCGAAAGGCTGACCAAGGCCTTTTCGACGGCCGCTTCGTGGCGGGAACTGCTGGCGACCCCCTGAACCCGACGGGTTCCGGCGCGCGATCGGCCGGCGATCGGCGTTCCCTGGAATCGGCGCCCGTGCTAGAATGACGGCGTCGTGCTTGGCGTCCGGTTCCGCCGGGTGAAACGGATTCCCGTTCCGTCGGTCGCGACGGAACGCCCCGGACCGGGCGCACTCGAAGAGTTGACGGATCGTCCCACGGAGCCGACGGCCATGCCGCTGCACACCGACCAGCAAGTCTACCGATCGGTCGTCGCGCCGTTCAAGAACTTCACCCCGTACCGGATGTGGAAGTTCAACCGCTACCGGTCGCAAGTGGCCGACGTCATCGCCGCCTCGGAAAAGTTGAAGGACAAGACCGACGCCGAGCTGCGGGAACTGGCGGCGTCGTACCGGGTGCAGGCGGTGGAAGGGCGTTCGCTCGAATCGCTGCTGGTGCCGGCGTTCGCCCTGGTGCGGGAAACCGGTCGGCGGGTGTTGCGCATGGCGCACTACCCGGTGCAGATTCTGGCCGGCATCGCCTTGCACCGCGGGCATATGGTGGAAGTGGCCACCGGCGAGGGGAAGACCCTCATCGGCACGCTGCCCGCGTTTCTGAACGCCCTTTCCGACCGCGGCGTCCACGTCGTCACGGTGAACGACTACCTCGCCAAGCGCGACGCCGAGGAAATGGGCCAGGTCCACCGGTTCCTCGGTCTGACGGTGGGGGTCATCACCAACGAAAGCAAGCCCGAAGAACGCCGCCACGCCTACCGCTGCTCGATCACCTACGCCACC
>JBOFFD010000048.1:0-1530 GCA_051648425.1 Planctomycetia bacterium | reverse complement strand
CCCCCGGTGCTAAGAGAGTTCGTGCAGGCGAGACGCCCGCACCACAATGAGTAAGACGCGCCGCCGTCAAAACAACGTCAACTGGCCCGAAGTCGGGGTCGGCGGGCGGAACTTCGTACAGTCGAACGACGGCAGCGTGCCGGCGACGTTGAATCGCTTGGCGAACAGGCCGAAGATCTGTTTCACTTGATCGGCCAGCGGGCCGGAGCCGGTCATTCGGCGGCCGAACTCGGATTGGTAAAGGTCGCCGTTGCGCATCGCCCGCAGACGGGATTCGACGCGGCCGAGGCGGCCGGGGTAGGCCCGCGACAGCCAGTTGAAGAAGACGGTGCGCACCGATCCGGGCAGCCGCAACAGCACGTAGCCGGACGACCGGGCGCCGGCCTCCGACGCCGCCCGCAGGATGGCGGGGATTTCGTGGTCGGTCAGGCCGGGTATGACCGGCGCGACCAACACCGAAGTCGGCACGCCGGCGGCCGCCAGCGCTTCGATGGTCGCGAGCCGCTTCTTGGGCGACGCCGCCCGCGGTTCCATCGACCGTTGCAGTTTCGCATCCAGCGTGGTGATCGACACCGCCACATGCACCAAGCGGTCGGCGGCCAAGCGCGACAGCAAATCCAGGTCGCGGACGATCAAGTCGCTTTTGGTGGCGATCCCCACCGGCTGGCCGGCCTCGGCCAATACTTCCAGGCACTGGCGCGTCAACTTCAACCGCCGTTCGATCGGCTGGTAGCAGTCGGTGACGCCCGACATCATGATTGGCTCGCAGCGCCAACCGGGCCGGGCCAATTCGTCGCGCAGCAGCTCGGCGGCGTTCGGCTTGGCCATCAGCTTGGTTTCAAAGTCGAGGCCGGCGTCGAACCCCAGGTATTCATGGAACGGTCGGGCGTAGCAGTAGGTGCAGGCGTGTTCGCAGCCGCGGTACGGATTGATGCTGTAGCGGAAGCCGAGGTCGGGGCTGTCGTTCTGCGCGATGATGCTGTGGGAATCGTCTTCGTAGACGTCCGTCTTTAGAATCGGCAGTTGGTCGGCCGGCCCCTCGAAGCCCGAGGATTGGGATTCGTCGTCGCTGTAGCGCAGTCGGTTAAAGCGGTTGGCCGGTCTCACATTGGCGCCGCGCCGTTTCGCGTCTTCCTGTTGGAAGGGAAGGTCGTCGGCGAAGCGGTTGCGGGCAAGCGGGGGCGCGGGGCGGGACTGGGTCGCGCTCTTCAAGGAAGAGGCGGCCGGGGGGGTGTTTCGAAGTTCGTCCTTGGCTGGTTCCTCGCCCTCGTCCATGAAGAGGGATGAAGACCGCATCACACCGTCCTTTCCGGTTGAACACGTTTCCGGTCTATGTCAAGTGTCAATCAAATATTTGATGGAGACAAGAAGGTTTTCAGAGAGTCTTTCTTGAATACGGCTCGGCGCGCCGGTTTTTTCGGATTTCGCCGACAAGCCGGATTGCATTGGACGCGATTCGCCGGCATCGTGCGAAAGTTGGGAGAGGCGCCGCGCCGATGGAAAGCACGGCGGCGGGGGGGCCGGCGGGGA
>JBOFFD010000047.1:0-4866 GCA_051648425.1 Planctomycetia bacterium | reverse complement strand
CCCCGCGTCCGGCTGCAGTGGTCGTTCGACAAGGATCGGACGCGGGGCGGCGGACCACCCCGGCTAAAAGGACGGCCTTCCCCGATACGGTCCTTTGCCTCGATCGTTTCGCTAAACCTTCCTCGAAAAGACAGGAAGCGCCGAGGGCGGTCGGCGGATCGATCGTCCTTCGTCTTACGCCGGGACGACGGAGAAAATTCAAGCTATTCCCCGGAAGCCTCCTGCCCGCCGGGCGTGGACCGTCCATCGCCAGGGATTGGTTTACGTCCACAGCCTTCGGTCCAGGCGGCGGTATTGGATGGCTTCGGCGAGGTGCTGCATTTCGAGGGCGTCGGAGTCTTCCAGGTCGGCGATGGTGCGGGCCACCCGCAGGACGCGGTCGTGGGCGCGGATCGACAGGCCCAGTTCCTCGACCGCCTGCCGCAGCAGTTCCTCGGCGTCGGATTCCAGCGGGCAGAGCTGGCGGATCTGTCGGGTGGTCATTCGGCCGTTGATGCCGAACGGGTCGCCGGCGAACCGTTTCCGCTGGCGTTCGCGGGCGGCGAGCGCCTGGTCGCGCAGCTCGCGGCTGGAGGTGCCCTGGCCGCCGGCGCGCAGCTCATGGAACGGAATGCTAGGCACTTCCAGGTGGATGTCGATACGGTCGAGCAGCGGGCCGCTGATGCGCCCCAGGTACTTTTCGATCTGCGGCGGGCTGCAATGGCAGTTCTTCACCGGGTCGCCGTGGTAGCCGCAGGGGCAGGGGTTCATGGCGGCGACGAGCAGGAAGTCGGCCGGGAAGGTCACCTTCGCGCTGGCGCGGGTGATGGTGACATGGCCGTCTTCCAACGGCTGGCGTAAGACTTCGAGCGTCTTACGCTGGAACTCGGGGAACTCGTCTAAGAACAGCACGCCGTGGTGGGCCAGGCTGACCTCGCCGGGGGCCGGGCGCGAGCCGCCGCCGATCATGCCGGCCTCGCTGCTGGTGTGGTGCGGCGAGCGAAACGGTCGAGTGGTTTCCAGCGGCCGATCGGACGACGTACGCCCGACCGCGCTGTAGATGCGGGTGGTCTCCAGGCTCTCTTCCAGACCCAGTTCCGGCAGGATGGTCGGCAGCCGTTTCGCCAGCATGGTCTTGCCGGTGCCCGGCGGCCCGATGAGCAGCACGTTGTGCTTGCCGGCGGCCGCGATGAGCAGCGCCCGCTTGGCCGATTCCTGCCCCTTCACGTCGGCGAAGTCGATGGAGAAGTCGTTGCGGCGAGCCATCCATTTGGCGACGTCCACCGTCAACGGCTCGCGTTCCAAATGGCCGGTGATCAGACCGACCGCTTCGGTCAGACTGCGCACGGGGTAGACTTCCAAATCCTGGACGACGGCCGCCTCGGCGCCGTTCTCGGCGGGCAGAATGAGCCGGCGGGCGCCGTTCTTCACGGCCGCCATCGCGATCGACAGCGCCCCGCGAACGGGCCGGGTGGCGCCGTCGAGGGCCAATTCGCCCACCACGGCGGTGCCCGCCAGCAGTTCGGGGTCGAGCTGACCGGTTCCCGCGAGCAAACCCAGGGCGATGGCCAAGTCGAAGGCGGCGGCGTCTTTCTTCAAATCGGCCGGCGCCAGGTTGATGACCACCCGCGACGCCGCCTTTTGGTAGCCGCTGTTCACCACCGCCCGCTCGACCCGGTGCAGGCTTTCCTTGACGGCGGTCTCCGCCAGTCCCACCAGAATCGTCTGCGGCAGTCCCACCAAGGCCACGTCGACCTCGGCCTCGACCGGCAGCGCGTCGATCCCCATGAGCGCGAACGTTTGCAGTTTGGCGAGGGCCATCCGGGTCTTTCAACCGCCTGTGGGTGCTGGAGAAGCGGAGCGTCGAGCGATCGAGCGTATTCTACGACGGCGTCCGCGGATGTGCGACCGTGGATCGGTCGAGTGGTCCGCCTTATGCTTCGATTCGCTTCCGCCGTCGATACTCCCAGGCCCACCTTGCGGCGATTTCCGGCAGTCGCGTCGTCACTTCCTTTCCGAACAAGACTTCGTCGACGTACCCCATATGCAGCATGTCGATGATTCGGCAAAGGTAGGACCGACCCTTGATCCACCAAGTGTAGTGGGCGTCCACCATCAGCAGATGCTCGATACGTTCCGGCTGGTCGTCGTGTTCGGCGGCTTCCCGAAGGGCGGCGTCCAGTTCCTCCAGTTCCATCCCGTCGAGAAGCGTCTCGTACACGCCGTCGGCCACCCTGCTGCCGAAGGTCGTCGTGTAATAGTACTCTTTGATTTCCCAGACGGCCCGTGGATCGACCGGACCGGGAAACGCACCATCGATGCGCCGGGCGAGCGTTCTGAACGGCTGCCTGTTTCGGGTGACCGTCGTCAGTTCCTGGGGATTGAAATTGCAGGGCAGTCCTTCAAGAGCTTCATCGATCAGCATGTTGATGATGCCGGTGAAATACGCCGGCCTCTTCATCTCGCCGCTCTGCTTGTTCATGGGCGAGGCGACGGCGCGCCGAATCTCGCCCTTGAGACTTTCGTACATTTCTCGCGCTTGATCGCCGGTCATCAACAAAGGCTCGACGATACGATTCAGTACGTCGGCGCGGTATTCGAAGTAGTCGAACACCAGCTTTCCCAAATCGGTCGGCGCCGTCCCGCCGTCATGAAAAAGATGCGACGTACTTAAATTGAGCATGGCGAACGACAGGCGGATCTCCCCGGCGGTCGGAACCTTGATCGGGCCGGTCTGCCCGCCGACGCCCGCCTTCCGCTTCGGCCGCTCCGTGTATCCTACTCGTTGACTGATGGTTCTGACGTTCGCCCAGAACGACTTTGGAAGTCCGACGAAGGACTGGCGAGGTTGCATGAACGAAGAGACTCCTCGAACCGGTCGACGAGATCGTGCAACGACACCCCGGCGGCGGCGCAGATCGCACGAAGTTCAAGCAAGTCGAGCCGACGCTCGCCCGATTCGTACTTTGAAACGAAAGATTGCGGCTCGTCCAACAATCGAGCCATGTCTTCCTGGCGAAGACCCGCCCCGCCCCGAAGCTGGCGAAGGACTTAGTTCAACGCGGCTTGCGCCGGAGAGTGTATGCTCTTCTCCATTTCATCAGTAAAACACCGTTGATGCGGAATCCCAAGATCGGATACCATGTTCTCGGGACGAACCGATCCGAAACGAACCGAAGGTCGCAATGCAGCCGTTTCTTTTCCCGGAACTTCATCGCAGGGAAGCGACACCCTTCAAGAACCAACTCTTGAAGTGGGTCGGGAACAAACAGCGCTACTCCCACGAGATCGTTTCATACTTCCCGCGAGTGTTTGGAACGTACTTCGAGCCGTTTCTTGGAAGCGGCGCGGTGCTGGCGACGCTGGCGCCGGAATCGGCCGTCGGATCGGACGGCTTCGGGCCGCTCGTGGAAATCTGGCAGTCCTTGCGCGACCGCCCGGACCAACTGAAGAAATGGTACGCCGACCGCTGGATTCAGACCAAGCGGGAAACCAAGGAAATCGTTTACGAACGGGTGAAAGCGTCTTACAACTCTGGTCCCAACGGCGCGGACTTGGTGTATCTGTGCCGCTCCTGCTACGGGGGCATCGTTCGCTTTCGCAAGAAGGACGGCTTCATGTCCACTCCCTGCGGAGCGCACAATCCCATCGAACCGGCGTCGTTTTCAAAGCGCGTCGACGAATGGCGGTTTCGATGTCGGAACGCCGTCTTCCTTCATTCCGACTTCTCCGCCGTCATGGAGGACGCGAAAGCGGGCGACATGATCTACTGCGACCCGCCGTACGCCGATTCCCAGGCGATTCTGTACGGCGCGCAGTCTTTCTCTTTGGCGGAGTTGTTCAGATCGATCGAGCGATGCAAATCGCGCGGAGCGTACGTCGCCTTGTCGATCGACGGAACGAAACGATCGGGAGATAAAATCTGCGACGTGCCGATTCCGGATGGACTTTTTGAAACCGAGGCGTCGGTCGATTGCGGCCGATCGATGCTGCGGCGGTTTCAGATGGCCGGACGGACGCTCGAAGGCGAAGTCGTCGCCGATCGACTTCTTTTGACCTACTCGCTCGCCGACGCTTGACTCGACGACGTTCCCGAATCGACTGCGGGAAGCGAAAAATCACAGCAGCATGACGAGGCCGTCTTCCCGCACCAGCCGGCGGTAGACCGCCACCACCTGCGACGCCGTTTCGACCCGCGGTTCCAACGTCACCACGACGTGTTTGCCGTTCGGCGTCTGGCGCAGCGTGAAGCGCGGGTCGGCGTCCACGCCCAACGCCTCGCGCGCCGCGATAAGGATTCGAGCCTCGAAGCCGTCGGCGGAATTGCCGATCACCTTGAAGACGTACGTGCCGGGGAACGCATGGACCCGTTCAAGCAGTTCCTCCGACGGAATGTGGCTTTCCAGCCGGGCTTTTCCCGTCGCGCCGGCGGCGGCGGTCGCCGCGTGGTCGGCGGTGAAGTAGCCGGCCGGTTCGTCGTTTTGGTCGGAATGGCGGGAACCGCTCATGGCGCGAACCTCCGAGAATCGATGCCGCGATCGGTCCGTCGCCGAACGTGAAGAGAGGGTTCGGACCCATTGGAAGACATATGGTAGCACCTACGGCCGACCCCGTCAGCGGATCGGCTTCCCGGCGGCGGTGCGTCGCCGTCGTTCGATTCCGTTCGTACGATTGAATTCGATCGAGTTCCCCCGCCGGCCCGCGCCCGCCGTCGTCGCCGACAACCCGACCCAGGAGAATCCCACCGATGCGCTTCCGTTCCGCCGACCGCCGCCCGACGGCGCGCCGCCTGCTCGTGGTCGTTTTAGGTTCGTTCGCCGCCGTCCAAAGCGCGTCGGTCGCGGCGGCCGCCGACTTGTTCCCCGACAAGAATCTCGAGGCGGCGGT
>JBOFFD010000046.1:0-13871 GCA_051648425.1 Planctomycetia bacterium | reverse complement strand
GTCAAACCAGCCGGCGCAGTTCCGCCAGCAGCACGTCGACCTCGGCGTCGGTTCCGACCGTCAGCCGCAGCCCCTCGCCATAGTTCGGATAGCGAAGCAGTCGGACGAGGATTTTACGTTCCTTCAGCCCCAGGTAGATTGGTTCAACCGGTTCTTTTCTGCGGATCCAAACGAAATTAGCGTGCGACGGCTCGACCGTGAAGCCGAGGTCGGCGGTCTCTTTTTCCATCCGCGCCCGCGTGACCCGGATTTTGTCGGCGACCGACCGATAGTAGTCTTCGTCCAAGATCGCGGCGGTCGCTGCGGCGATCGACAGCGCGTCGCAGTTGTACGAGTCCTTCACCTTCAAAAATACGTCGGCGATCCGGGGCTGCGCCACCAAGTACCCGAACCGGATGCCGGCGAGGCCGTGCGACTTGCTCATCGTCCGCGTAACGACCAGCCGTTCGCAACGGGCGACCAGCCCAACGCAGTCGGCCGGCGCGAACGCCGCGTAGGCTTCGTCGGCGACGAACAGCCCCGTCGCGGCCTCGGCCTGTTCCAAGAGCGACGCCGGCGGCAGGAACGAGCCGGTCGGCGAATTCGGATTGGGGACGATCGCCAGCTTCGCGCCGGTCGTGAAACGCTCCGGCAGCCGACCATCGGCTTGAAACGGCCGTTCCTCGTATCGGCAGCCCTGAATCTGAGCCAAGACCCGGTACAGGGGGTAACTGGGGGTGGGCGCCACCAACAGGTCGGCGGCGTCAAGGCAGCTTCGCGCGAGGATGGTCAGGGCGTCGTCGGAACCGTTGCAGGCGACGACGCCGTCGGGGTCGACGCCCAAGACCTGGCCCACCGCTTGTCGGAACCGCCGCGCCAACGGATCGGGGTACAAGCGCAGGCGGTCGGTGGCGGCCGCTTGAATCGCCTCGAAGACGCGCGGCGACGGCGGGTACGGGTTTTCGTTGGTGTTCAGCTTCACCCAGTCGGTGGTCTGCGGCTGTTCGCCCGGCGTGTAGCCGGCCATCGCGGTCACGTTCGGCCGAAAGTAGTCCATGCGCGAAAGGTTCCCTTGGCGAAATCAGTGGCGGGAGCATTCTTTCTATTCGTCCGCGAACAGTTCGCCGATCTCGTCGACTTCGGACCGGCGGTAATGCTGGGGGTTGCCGGCCAGAATGCCGCTGACTTGGCGGAACGCCTTGCCGATGTGCATGCCGCGATCGTCGATGTTGAACTCGCGGATGCGCTTGTCGTGGCGTGAACCGCGCATTTTCAGCACGGTCAGGCCGCGACGCATTTCGCCGTACATTTCGACGTAGCGCAGCACCACGATGGAATCGGTGAGCGACGAGATGTGCGCCTCGGTGATCGAGTCGCCGCCGAGCAGGGTGGCGGTGGTGGTGGTGAAGACGCCGGCGGTTTCATGGTGCTTGATGTGCGAGGTCAGGCCGATGACGAACTCGCGAAACGTTTTATGGGTGCCGATCCGCTCCAACGCGGACAGGCTGTCGACGGCGACGCGGTGGGGGCGGAACTCTTCGATCTGCTGCTTCATGGAAATGAGGTGGTCTTCCAGGCTGGCCACCTCCGGGTAGACGCAGACCAGCCGAATATTGCCTTCGCTTTCCATGCGTTCGATGTCGATCGACCAGCCTTCGGCGTTGCGGATGAACTGTTCGCGGCTTTCCTCGAAGGCGAAAAGTAGGCAGCGTTCGCCGGCCGCCGCACCGCCGCCCAGGAAGTGCGAAACCATCAGCGTCTTGCCTGTGCCGGTGGCGCCGGAAATGAGGACGACGGAATCGCGGAAGAAGCCGCCGCCGCACATTTCGTCGAGCAGTTGGTTCCCCGTCGAGATGCGCAGGTTCGACGACCGCTGCTTCAGTTCAATGGCCGACAGCGGCAGGATGATGATCCCTTCGCCCGGCATGATCGAAAAACTGAAGGCCCCTTTCTGGTGGGGAGTGCCGCGGAACTTCAGGATTTCAATGGTGCGCCGGCGTTTCTCGTCTTCCAGACCATTGCGCAGGATGATGACGTTGTCGGCGACGAAATCCTCGATCGCGCCGGAGTCGCTGCGAATGGGCGAGCCGTCGTCGGCCCGTTCCGCGGTCAGCACGGCGGTGACGTTGAACTTCTTCAGCGCCCAGGCGGTCCGCAGCATCATCCGCCGGATCGCGGCTTTATCCTCGAACTGCGTGAAGACCGCTCCCAGCGAGTCGATGGAGACTCGCTGGGCGCCGATTTTTTCGATGGCGTGCTTCATGCGGGCGAGGAACGCATCGATGTCGTACGCTCCGGCTTCGATCGTCTGAACGTCCCAGTCGGGCGAGGCGTCGACGAAGAGCCACTTGCCTTCCCGTTCCCAGCGTTCGATGTCCCACCCGAGGCTGCGCATGTTGCCGCGGATGTCCTCGATCGACTCCTCGAAGGTGATGAAGACGCCCGGCTGGTCGAAAAGCTCGATGCCGGCGGCCAAAAACTGCGAGGCGAAGACGGTCTTCGCGCTGCCGGCCGAGCCGGCGACCAAGGTCGTCCGACCTTCCGGCAGCCCGCCGAGCGAAATAATGTCGAAACCGGGAATCCGGGTCGCGGTCTTCGGAATGGGAACGAGCGGCCGTTTCGTCGCGGTCATCGCCGGCATCCAACCTTGCAAACCTGTCGGCCGTTCACTCGGCGCGATCGTGAAACGGCACGCCGATCCTAGCGTCCGTGCGAGGAGGCTTTTCTCTGCGAAAGCCACCGTATGGTAGTCGTTCCGTCGACGACTTGGTCGATCGGATCCGGTCTGCTCAGAGTTCGAGGTTCGTCATCATCGACTGCGCGTCGGACAAGTCGCCGACGACGCGCAACGGCGGCGGCGGCGATTCGCGGACGAGCGTGGGGGTGGCCAGGATGCGGGCTTCCTCGGCGGCGGCGGGCGTTACCAAAACATCGACGACGACCATCTCATAGTCGCCCTTCAACGTCTCGGAGCCGAACCGCTCCAAGTTTTCGATGGCGGTCCGCGACCGCACCGAATGGCCCGCCACGTACAGCGTGAAGCGCGTCGTCATACCGGCGGCTCCAAGGTGGTCGATGTCATCAAGGTGGCGGGCGGAATCATCCGCTTCCGCAGATCGTCCTCGGCCGAGCGGCGCCGTTCCGGCGCGCCTTCAAGGTCGACCTTCGCCTGGTCGCGATAGTACGTCGTCAGGTTGCCCATCAGCCGAAGCACCAGCAAACGCCCTTCGTCGACGTAGGCGGCGGCCTTCGCCTTGTTCGAGTCCGACAGCTTCTGTTCCAGGGCGGCGGCGTGGATTTCCACGACGTCGCGCGGTCCCGCCGCCAGCCGGCCCAGCCTTTCCGCCTCCGACCGCAATGCCGCCGGCACCCGTCGATCCATTTGAAACGCCCGCTCTTCCAAGGCTCCGTCAAGCAGCCGGTCGTACGCCGCCACGCAGTCGTCGAACACCGCCGGCGCCGTGTTTCGCAACGACGCCGTCCCTTCGCCTTCCGACCGAAGCCGCGACGGCCGGCCGTCGGAATGGTCGGTTCCATCCAACACGCAGCGTCGCCAGCGACCGGATTTCCTGTTTCAACCGCTCGATCTGTTCGGCATGGTCGCGCTTCATGCCGTCGATCGTGCGGTTCAGCCGGACCTTCTCCATCGTGTTTTCAACGGCCCGCAACAGGTCGGCCTTTGTCACGCGGTCTTTGACGAGGTAATCCTGCACCCCCCGCCGCATCGCCTCGACCGCCACCGTTTCGTCGCCCTGCCCCGTCACCATCACCACAGGCAACGGCGGCGTGGCGCCGGTCCGTTCCCACTCCTCAATCAGCGAAAGGCCGTCCATGTCGGGCAGACGGTAGTCGAGCAAAACGCAATCGGGCTTCTTCTTCAAGAGCAGATCGAGCGCGGTCCGCGCCGAATCGGCTTCTTCCACGTTGAAGCGGGGGTCCTGAAGAAAACGGCGGAGGACGTCTCGCGTTTCCGGGTCGTCGTCGACCACGAGGATCGAAAACGTGAACTCGCTCATGGCGGAGTATCCTTCATCGCTTCAAAGCGACCCGGAAGATGCACGTAGAAAACAGCTCCGTGCGGTTTCGCCGACTGCAACCAAACCCGTCCGCCGTGCCGATCGACGATTCGGCGGACGATGTTAAGGCCCAAGCCGGCGGTTCGACGCGAACCCTTCCCGGATGATAGGTCGGCTGCGTCTGATTCAATGAATGGCCGTCCCAACGCTCCGGGGCGAACGCCTGGTCCGTTGTCCGCGACCCAGAAAACGATCCCCTCGCTCGGACCTCGGTCGGCCCCGTTTCGGCCAGTATCGAACGACTCGCTTGAATCGTCGGCTTTCTTCCATCCGATTTCGACGATTCACTCATTTTCCGTCTTATTGTATTTGGCGGCGTTCCCAATCAGATTGTGAAACACTTCCGCTATTCGGGCGCCGTCGCAGGCGACCACCGGCAGCGGCGTGGGCACACGAACCTCAACCCGCGCCTCTTCCAAAACCAACGCCGTCATTTCCAATGTCTCTTGCAGGACTTCTTGGAGATCGGTCGGCGCGAAGAGCAGGTTCACTTTTCCGAGGCGCGAGTACTCCAGCAGCCGGGCCAGCCGCGTTTCGACCCGCCGGCACAAGCGATCGATCGCGTGCAGTTTCCGAACGTCGTCGGTCCGGTCGACCGCCGGCTCGACCGCGCCGCCGGCGGAACCGTCGCCGAGAACCGGCACGACCTCTTCCAGCATCAGGCCCGCGTATTGACGAATTCCCCACAACGGCTCCCGCAGATCGTGCGAAATGGCGTGGGAGAATAGCTCAAGCTCGGCGTTGCTGCGGCGGAGTTCGCCGTTGCGGCGCGACAACGCCTCGGCCAAAAGGCCGTTGCGCAACTCGCCGACCGCGTCGATTTCGGCCGATTTCCACGGCTCGCATCGGCCGCGTACCGTTTCCATCCACAACTGGAACGAGTTTTCCGGGCCGAGTCCTGTCGGTCCCGCTTCCGGCACGACCTGTTCGACTGCGCGGCTGCCCAGCGATTCCCTTCCCGCCGGCGCCCGCCAGCGCACGGTCGCTCTTTTCTCAAGCCGGAACCATACGCACGCCAGGAATGGGTCGGTCGACACGACCACCGCCAACAGGCCGGGCGGCGAACGGTCGGCGCGGCTCGGATCGAGCGAACCGATCGATTCCGTCGAAAAAACGCCGGTCGCGTGAGGGCCGACCAATTCCGGCCGTTCTTCCAGCCAATTCACAAGGTCGGCCGCTTCGTCGGTCGAGGGCGTCGCGCCGACGGTCGTCACTCGCCCCTTTTCCCAAACCATCGCCCCCGAAGACGCCACGAGATCCAGCAGGGTGTCTGTCGCCTTGCAGAGCGCTTCGCCGAATGACGCGCCGCCGCGCGTCTTTTCCATGAGTCGGTCGACCACCCGCGACGTGCGTTCGCGGTAGCGAAGCGCGGTGCCGGCTTCGATCGCCGAAAGCTGCACGGCGGCCACCTGCCCCAACAGCTCGCACGCCGTCCGTATTTCGACCCCCAACCGCCGGGGCGTTTGATGATGGCAGGCCGTCAGCCCCCACAACCGCCCCTGTTTCATGATCGAGATCGACAGCGACGCCGCGACGCCCAGATTCCGCAGGTATTGCAAATGCACCGGCGAAACACTGCGCAGCGACGATCGGCTCAGGTCGATCGGTCCGCCGCCGTCGGCTCGCTCGGCCGGCGCGAGCGGCGACGGCTCGTAGTCGACGTCGACGATCAGTCGCAGCAGGTTTTCCTGATAAAGCCGCCGGGCCTGCGCGGGCACGTCGCTGGCGGGGAAGTGCAGGTCCAACAGGGAATCCATGCCGGGTTCGGCCGCCTCGGCGACGACCTGGCCGCTCCAGTCGTCCGCGAACCGATACAGCACGACGCGGTCGAACCCCGTCAGCGCGCGGACTTCAAGGACCAAGCGGTCGAACACCGATTCCTGGTCGCGGCTTTCCTGCAACCGACCGACCGCCGCCTGCACTCGTTGGTAGACCGTGGACGACGCGCCGTCGACGTCGCCGCCCGGTTCCAATTCCAGAAAGACCAAGCCGTCCGCCGAGTGGGCCGAGCCTTCAAACGAAACGTCGACCCCCGCGATCCGGCAATGAGAGAAATAGCGCACCGGCGGCGAGGCGTCGTCCCATGGCTGTTCCAGCCGCGCCAGCGACGAAGCATCCAAAAACTGCGACAACGGTCGATTCAAGACTTGGTCCCGGGTCTTCCCCCAATGCTCCGCCACGGATTCGGAAACGTGCTGCACTAGAAAATCGCTACGTCGGACGGCCAACATCACGCCGTGGGTTTGAATGGCGCCGGGGTGGCGGATCGGCTCGTTTTCGCACTCACGGAGATCCAATTCCTTCGTTTGACCGTAAGAAGAGAAAACGGCTTGAGGCATTCCGACCCGTCCCTGCGATGAGTAGCGAGCGCCGGTGCTCCTGACTCCGGCGAGCGAGCATTCTAGCCGCCGATGGGTCGGTCGCCAGTCATCGCCCCGGAAGTGCGGGCGCGGATCCGCCCGGCATATTGACGCGCGACCGCTTCGTTCCCATTATTTTCCGCATGATCGTCGTGCAAGCGGATCGAATCTCGCGTCACTACACCGAAGCTCCGGTCTTCGAGGACGTTTCGTTTCAAATCGAAGCGGGCCAACGCATCGGCCTCGTCGGCCCCAACGGGGCGGGCAAAAGCACGCTCGTGCGCGTGCTGCTCGGCCGCGACCCCCCCGACACCGGGGCGATCGCCGTGCATCCCGACGCGAAAGTCGCCATGTTGGCGCAGTTCGCCGATTTCCCCGAAGGCCAAACCTTGCTGGCCGAAACGCGGTCGGCGCTCGCCCACTTGGAGGGCTGGTACGACGAGATGGTCGCCGCCGGCCGGCGAATGGCCGATCCCGCGCTGCCCGAAGACGAGCGAAACCGCTTCGCCAAACGGTACGACCACCTGCAGGAACAACTGCGCCGTCACGGCGGCTACGATTTCGACCACCGCGTCGAGGAAATCTTGTTCGGCCTCGGCTTCAAGCCGGTCGACTTCGAGCGGAAGCTGTCCACCTTCAGCGGCGGCCAGCAAAGCCGCGTGCTCCTCGCCAAGCTGTTGTTGTCTTCCCCCGACCTCATGCTGCTCGACGAACCGACCAACCATCTCGACATCGCGACCACCGAGTGGCTGGAAGACTACCTGACGCGCCAAGCCGCCGGCATGGTCATCGTCAGCCACGACCGCTACTTCTTAGACCGCACCGTCACCCATGTCTTTGAAATGTTTCAAGGTCGGCTTACCGAGTACACCGGCAACTACCGGACGTACTCCGCCCAACGGGCCGAACGGCAGAAGGTGAATGAACGGGTCTTGGACAAACAGCAGAAGGCGATCGCGCACTACGAGGAGTTCGTCAAAAAGAACAAAGCGGGTCAGTTGTCGAAACAGGCGAAATCCCGCGAAAAAATGATCGCCCGCTTGCAGGACGACCTCGTCGACCAGATCGCCGACGTCTCCGGCCCGGCGATGGGTTTCGGCGAAGCGACCCGCACCGGCGACGTCGTACTGGCGGCCCGCGACCTTACGAAACGCTTCGGCGAAAAGACGCTTTTCGAGAACGTTCAGTTTGAAATCGAGCGCGGCCAGCGCGTCGGCGTCATCGGCCCCAACGGAGCCGGCAAAACCACGCTGTTGCGGATGCTGCTCGGCGAGGAACCGGCGACCGCCGGCACGGTTCGGCAAGGTCAGAACTTCAAAGTCGGCTATCTGGAACAGGACCTGCGGTCGCTCGATCTCGACGCCGCCCCTTTGGAAGTCGTCCGTCCGGAATGGCGCGCCGCTGAAAAGTTGGAAGTCTTCCGCGGCCTTTTGGCCCGCTTCGGCATCGGGGCCGACCTAGTCGAGCAACGGCTCGGCACGCTGTCCGGCGGCGAACGGACGCGGGTCGCGCTGGCGCGGCTGGCCGCCCGCGAAGTGAACGTGCTGGCGCTTGACGAACCGACCAACCACCTCGATTTATGGGCGTGCGAGTCGCTGGAAAAGGCGCTCGAAGCGTTCAACGGCACGGTCGTCATCGTCAGTCACGACCGCTACTTTCTGAATCAAACGGTCGATCGGTTGTTGATCGTCGAAGACGGCGACGTCCGCCTGTTGGCCGGCGACTACGACCACTACCTCGACTGGAAAAAGCAACAAGCCGCCGCCGAGCGTAAAAAGCCGCCGGCGGCGGTCAAAACCGAAAGTAAGAAAAAGCGCAAATTCCCGTTCCGTAAGACCAGCGACCTGGAAGCCGACATCGCCCGCTGCGAAAGTCAGATCGCCGAGGCGGAAGAGCTGCAACTGAAACCCGAAGTGTACAAGGACGGCCGCCGCGCCGCCGAGATCGACGCGACCCTGACCGACCGCCGCAAGGAACTCGAACGGCTGTTGGAACACTGGGAAGAGTCGATGGAACTGAATTCCTAAGTAGCCCGCCGCGCAAGCAAGGGATTCCTGTTCCTGCCGCGGGAAAAGACTTGGAGTAGGAAACCGTTGCTCGCGCGGCGGGCTATGAACGCCGGCCACGCGAGGTTTTACTCGACGGGCGTCGTGAAATCGATCTTCGATTGCAGTTCGTTCAAGAGGACCGCTTCCAGTTTGGCGTCGCGGCCTCGCGAAATCCAGCCGGCCGGAGCCTCGACCGCCGCCGCGACGATCTGCTGCTGGATCGGTTGGATGCTGGGAATGTACACGCCGCCGCCGCCGAACGGCGCCAGGTTCAGAATCGGCATGTCTTCCAGTTCCTTGTAGACTTCGACGGAAATCGTGAAGCCGCCGGTGGGCGTCGGCTGGATCAGGAAATACCCTCGGCGGCGGATCGTCTGAATCGATCCCTCGAACCGCTCGGCGAAGCCGACCGCGTCGAGCCGCCACGGCTCGAACAGCGTGGCGCCGGAAAGCGGGACGGTTTCGATTCGGCCGTCGTACCGGTTTTCATACGCGACGTCGAAGTACTTCTCGACGACTTCGATGGTCGTGTCGTAGACGTAGTCGTAGTTGGGGTTGACGACGGTGGCAGGGTTCTGAGCCAGGAAGCGCGAGGCCGCGCAGCCGCCGCCCGAAAACAGGGCGACGGCGACGCCGATCCACGCCAAAAATCGAGTGCTTCGCCGCATCCCCGCACCTCCAAACCGAGCCGTTCCGGCCGCCCCGTCCATCGTTCATCGTTCAACGTCGCGGCTGCGCCGGCCCGCCTTTTGGGCGACGGCGGATGCGAAAGCGTTTCATTCGACGGAATCTCGACCACGGCAGCGACGGGGCCATACCCGAATCCGCCCGACGCCGCAAGACGAAGTTCGGAAGCGGGTCCGACTACGGATGGTGGAGAACGGTTGGTCGTGGCGTCAGGGGGTCGATGGGACTGGGGCGTGCGCGCCGTTCGCGGATTTTTCTTGTTCGAGGGATCGCCGTGAAAGTCGTCGTTGAAGTTTCCGATCAGGCCGACGCCCTGCTTCTATAACGGTTCGCCCCGCGGCGGGCCGATGTCCGCGCCGCCACCCTCGCCGCCCCGGTTCGGCCGAGCCCTCGCGGTCGGCGCGGCGCGCGATCCGCCATCCGGACCTATGGCACGCCTTCCAATCCACCGCCAACTAAACCGCTCCATCATCCGCGGGCGAACCCTGCCGGGCTTTTCCCCGCAAGAAACCGTCTTGACGCACGGCGCGGGATCGGTTACCGCGTCGAATGTTCCATCTTGCGTTTCCGCCGCTGCACCATTGAACCCTCGACGCGAACGGACGAGCCCTTCGGACGACTCGAAGGCGCTTGGGCGAAACGCTTCGCCGTTTCTCGACGGATCGACGCCGTCGGCGACCGAGGGGTTTCCACGATGCGCGCGACCGACCTCTTCCGACGAACGTCCTTCTTGGGACCGACCGCCTGCCTGTTGATCGCTCCGCTCGCGTTCGGTGCGGACCCCAACCCCGCCGTCAAGACGACCCGCGCCGCCCAGTTGCGTCGGCCCACGCCCGTCTCCGCCCGCGACGCCGCCGCCGACGCGCCCAACGTCGCGCCGTCGGTCGGCCGACCGGCCGCCCCCCGGAATTGGGACGCCGTCAAATCGCGATTCTCGTTCGACGCCGCGCCTTGGAGCGTCGTCGTCGAAACGCTTGGCGAAATGCTGGGTGCGACGGTCGACGCCGTCGAGACGCCCGAGGGCGTGTTCACCGATACCGCCGCGCCCCCGGCGACGCCGGCCGAGGCGCTCGACCGCGTCAACGCCGCCCTGACGCCGAAAGGGTACATACTGGTCGCGCGGGGGGTGGTGCTGACGCTGGTCCGCCTCGACGCCGCCAACGTCCGCGATTTCGCCCGCCGCGTCGAGCCGGAGGAACTAGCGTCGCGGCGCGGGCTGGAACTGGTCGAAACCTCGTTCCCGATCGGGAAACTCGATCCGGCGGAAGTCGTGGCGGCGGTCGAACTGCTGAAAAGCCCCTTCGGCCTCGTGGAAAACGAACCGACGGCGAAGCGGCTGACGACGGTCGACTTGGTGACGGCTGCCCGCGAGACGGCCGCACTTCTGCGGGTGCTGCAAGAAGTTTCCGAGCCGACCGCTCGGCGCCTGCCGTTCCGTCGCATTGAAGCGGCTGTGGTCGAAAAGGTGCTGCGCGGCCTGCTGGTCGATCGGCGCGGGCCGGATTCCGTCCCGCGCAAGGGGCCGACGTTCGTCGCGCTGGAGGACCGGCGGAAGACGGTCGTGGTTGCCGGCGACCGCTTCGACGTCGAAACCGTCGACGCGCTGCTGTCGGCGATGGAGTCGGGTGCGATGGTCGGCGCCGCCGTCGACGGCTGGGAAACGGCGGTCTATCCGCTGCCGAACAAGGGAGGCGACAAATGGACGGCGGCGTGGCGAACGGCGCTGCCGCCCGGCGGTCCCGCGACGCTGGCCGCCCATCCCGAGGGCGACGCCGTCGTCGTCTTCGCGCCGCAACACACGCAACGGCGGTTGGCCGAGGCGGCCGCCTCGGCGGCGCGCGGCGAAGCGAACGTGTTGATCGTCGCGCCGAAGGTGTTGACGGCGTTGCAGGCGTCGGCGGTGGTCCGGCAAGCGGCCGCCGCCCCCTTCGAGACCGGCGAGGCGGCGGGCCAGCCTTTTTTCCTGCGGCCGCCGCCGCCCGCCGGGCTGGCGGCCGAAGTCGACGCCGCCCAGGGGCGATTGTTCCTGCGCGGCACGCCTGAACGGGTCGAGGAAGCCCGCCGGCTGTTGGGCGCCTTCGGCGAGACCGCGGCGGGGTCGGCGGAAACCTACGACGGCCCGCCGATTCTGGAGGCGGCCGGCGACGACGCGAAACGGGTGCGCGAATCGCTGCGCCGGCTCTGGCCCCGGCTGCGGCCGGACACGCCGTTGGTCGTCGTCGACGCCGACCAGGGGTCGAACTTCGTCGAAACGGCGGGGGCGCTGACGACGGACGCCGCGAGCCGACCGCCGGCGACGGTCGTCTTTTGTCAAGGAAAAGTGCTGATCTCTTGCCAGGACCGGGCGACGCTGGACTTCGCACGGACGTTCGTCGACGGCGTGGCCGGCGGAACGCCGACCGTCGGTTTCGGGCTGGCGGTCTGTCCGATGGGCGACGCCGACGCCCGCGACGCCGCCGCCTTGGTCGACGAACGGATGAACGCCGCCGTCGCCCCGACGGCCGACGCCCCGCAGCGCCACCGGTTGGTCGTCGACAGCCGAACCAACACGCTGTTCGTCGCCGGCCCGGCGGCGGAAATCCAGAACGTGCCCCGCGTCTTGGAGGAAATCCAACCGGGTTTCGCGGAGGCCGCCCGTCGGCCGCGAAAAGTCGATGTGCCGACGAAAGCGGTGGAAGAAGCGGTGGTCGTCGACGCGACGCCCCGCAAGGAACCGACGGCGGTAGTCGTGCCGCCGCCGCCCGATTTCGGAGTCGCCGATGGCGACGGCAAGGTTATGCAGACCGTGGCGATGGAACCGGAGCCGACGCCGATCGAGAAGAAGCCGACCGTCGGTGGACCGGGCGCGTTTGATCCACGGGTGGCCGAGTTCGCGTCCGACTTGCCGCGGCTTGGTCCCAAGCCGACTCCGGCCGCCCTGCGGCGGGAAGCGCCGCCGGCCGACCGCATCTCGAACGATGTCGGCCTAAACCCGTCGGCGGTACAGCCGGCGATGGTCGGCCGGTCGCCGGCGAAGGGACGCTCGCCCCGCCAACCGGGCGAATCGACGATCGCCGCGAAGCCGGCGGTGGAAACGCCGAGCGGTCCGCCGCCGTCGGCGACCACGCCGCTGGTTGGGGCGTCGAAACTGGCCTTGCAGGTCTTCGCCTGCGAAATCCTGCGCAGCCGCGACGAACCGTTCCTGGCGGAGCCGACGATAGGCGACGGCGGAGTGCAACTGCCAAGTCCGGAGATGGCGCAGCGGCTGCGCGGGTTGCTCGGCGAGGGTCGCGTTTTCGTGTTGGGCAAGCCGTGCCTGTTGGCGACGATGGGGTCGCCGTCGGTGGTGCGAATCCATCCGAAGGAAGGCGAGGAGGCGGACGGCGTCAGGCATCCCGGCTTGATGCTGGAGGTCACGCCGACGCTGGTCGGCGACGGCTCGTTGCAACTCCGCCTCAACGGCGCGGTGCTGGAAGGCGGCAAGGGCGCCGACCACGGTTTTTCCGTGAAGGAATCGTCCGGTCCGAAGTTCAAGAAGACGTTGCAGGCGACGGCGGGCCGCAGCACGGCGGCGGTGGTGTTCACCCTCGGCCCGATGAATCGGGTCGGCGGGGCGCTGGCGAAAATGCCGGTGGTCGGTTGGGCGGCGAAGAAGGCCGGCGCCGTGCAGCGGGAACTGGTGGTGGTGGTGCTGCCGCTGCGGGGCGAAAACAAGCCGGAAGAGTACGAGGCGATGGAGACGGCCGCCGCCTGGTGCGAATGGATCGAGGGGGGAAGGGCCAACCGGACCGCCGGCGTTCCGGCGTTGGAGCCGTCGCCGACCGGCGTTTCGCCGGCGGGGTTCGGAGCGTTCGACGGCGTCGCCCGGCCGGCGGGCGGAACTCGCTGAGACGGTCAGGCCGCGATGAAGCGCAGGCCGATCAGCAGCACCAGCGTCGACGCCATGCCAACGAACATGGCGCCGGCGGCCTGGACGTAAACGTTGTCGAACGGCGGGCGGGAAAAGGTCGATCGGACCAGGCCGGTGGGCGACGAAAGCGGGCGGGCGCCGCCGACGACCACCAAGTCGTTGGCGAGCAGGACGGCGAAATCCTCTTCCGACGCCGTCACCGAGAACCCGGTCGCCGAGGTGGTGTCGGTTTCGGAGGGCCGCGTCCGCGAGCCGCTGGAGCCGCCGCTCCGGCCGTTGGTGCGGGTCGAATAAGTGGCGGCCGGGTTCGAGTCGGCGGCCGACGGCGTGCTGGTCCACGACCCCGACTTGGCGAACTCGGAACGCAGCGACGCCATCTTGCTCTTGTTCAACGGTTCGTCGACCAGCACGCCGAACGGCTCGAGCGCCTCGGACACGTCGGCCGGCGTAGCGAACCGGTCTCGCGGGTTCTTCGCCATCATCTTTTCCAAGATGGCGGCCACTTCGGGAACGACCGACGGCACTCGGCTGCGGATCGGCTTCGGTTTCTGGTTGAGGTGCATCATCAGTTTCTGCGAGACGGCCGCTTCCGGGAAGGGGGGGGCGCCGCAGAGCAGGAAGTAGAACGTGGCGCCAAGGCTGTAGATGTCGGCGCGGATGTCGACGTCGTGGCTGGCGACGACTTGCTCCGGAGCGACGAAGTCGGCGGTGCCCAGAACGACGTCCTTCTGAGCGAGCGTCAGCGGGTCGCCGTCCTTCTCTTCATTGATGACGGCCAGGCCGAGGTCGGAGATTTTCAGGATGCCGGACTGGTCGAGCAGCAGGTTGCCGG
>JBOFFD010000045.1:0-1948 GCA_051648425.1 Planctomycetia bacterium | reverse complement strand
ACCCTCTTCGCACCATCGGCTCGCGCCGGTTCTTGCAGGCGAGACGCCCGCACCACAAGTCATGCAGGTCACGAAGAATTTTTTGAGTCTTCGCCTATTGTCAGCGGCGCACAGAAAGTGCTAGTCGCGGAAGTCGCGGGGCGTGGGAAGTTCCGCCAGGCTGTCCAAGCCGAAATGCTCTAAGAATCGGTTGGTGGTGATGTACCGTTCCGCGTCGGTCGAACCGTCGGCGATCTTGACGAGGTCGCGGCGGAGCAGTTGACGGACGAACGGTCGGGCGTCGTCGACGCGCAGCGTGTTTTGCAGGTCGGCGAGCGTGACCGGCTGGTGGTAGGCGACGACCGCCAAGGCGTCGACGACGGCGCGGGGCAGCTTGACCGATCGGTCGCCGCCCGCCCGCTGCAACAGTTCGGCGCGGACGGCCGGCTTCAAGCGCAGCGTCAAACCGCCGCCGACGGCCGCCACTTCGTAGGGTCGCCCTTGCCGACGGTAGCGGTCGGCAAGCCGATCGGCGGCAGCGTGGAATTGGTCGTCGGTTGTCGCGGGGACCATGCGGCGAAGGTCGTCGGCCGTCGCCGGGGCGCCGCCGACGAACACCATCGCCTCCAAGAGCCGGTCCAACGGCGGCGGGGCGATTTCGTCTTCACCGGCGTTCGTCATGAAGACGTTATTCCGCCGCCTCGTCCATCGGCAGTTCCTTCGAGCCGATAATGGTCAGGTTCAAACCGACCTGGACCTGAACGTTTTTGTCGCCCACCTTCACGACCGTCTTGCCGTTCAAGTACCAACCGAGCGACCCGGTGGAAAACTCTTTGGCTTCGGCGATCATTTGGCCTTGGTTGAGCATGATCTCAACGGCTTCGGCTTTTTCGCGGAACTCGGCGCGGGTGATCGGGCAATTGGTCTTTTTGGCCATCGGGCGTCCCATCCATCAGAAGCCGTCGGTGAAAACGGAGGTGCGGTCGTCGCCCTCCCTGTCTAACGCAGCAACGGATATAGGCGGCGGGACGGCCGGCGGGTAGCGGGGGCGTGGGATGCCGACCAAAAACGGCGGCGGGACGGCGGCCGGCTACAACGTCTGCGGCAGCCGGCCGAGCGCCACCCGGCGGGCGAACGCGCCCAAGTAACTGGCCAGGCTGGCTTTGCGATCGAATTCACGCAGCACGGCGAAGTCGTCGGCGGCCAGGCCGTTGAAGACGGCGGCCGCCAGCGCTTCAAAGTCGACCGGCTGCAGCGTGGCGTTCCGCGCCCGCGCCGCCTCGCCGACGGCGTGGTAGACCGCCCCGACGTACCGGTCGACGAGTTCGGCGCCGGCCCCGTCTTCATGGGCCAGGCAGCGGTCGAGAAGGTGGCGGTCGACTTCGGTGAGCGGCATGGTGGATGCGTCGCCTATAAGACAAGGAAAACGGAACCGCCGGCGGTGGGCCGCCTGACTGTATTGTGCGCCCTCGGCGACGAAAAGCGACGGACGAGGGGCGTCGCACCGGGGTCGAGTTTGCCGAACCGGGGGGACGTACGTCGTGGGCCGAACGGCGCGACCGCGCCGGTCGTTCCGACGACGGGGGAGGCGGCGGCCGCGCCGGTCGACTTCGCGCGCTGCGGCTCGCACGGTTTCAGAGTATAACGGGGTGGACTCGTGGATCGTCCGTGGCCGCGCCGCCGCCACGCCGGAGAAGAGGAACCTGCGCCGTGAAGATTCTGATGTGCGCTTCCGAAGCGGCGCCGATCGCCAAAACGGGCGGCTTGGCCGACGTCGTCGGCGCCTTGTCGTCGGAACTGGTGCGGCTTGGACACGACGTCCGCATCGTTCTGCCGCTCTACGGCTCGATCGACCGCGAACGCTGGGACATGGAACCGTGCATTACGTCGCTGGGCGTGCCGGTCGGCTTCGGCGAGCATTGGTGTTCCGTCCGGCGCAGCCAACTGCCCATCGTCGGCCTGCCGCGCG
>JBOFFD010000044.1:0-2868 GCA_051648425.1 Planctomycetia bacterium | reverse complement strand
GCCTCCAGCGTCGCCCGTTCGGCGTCGGTCAATCGGACGATGTATTTCTTCACGGCTCGACTCCTCCTTGGTCGACCCATCGTCTCATCCCGCCGCCCCCTACGCCACCCCAGTTTTTTTGCTTGACGGACCACTAGTTGAAAACAACACGATTTCCGGCGTCGACAACGGCATTACGCTCGGCGAATCGATCGATTCGATTCCCACGGGCCGAACCTACTCCGGCAATACGATCCGCCGCAACCGCATCGGCACCGACCCGACCGGATCCACCGCCGTCGGTTACGGCAACGGCGACGGTTCCGAAGGCGGCGACGGCATCTTCGCGGGCGCCGGCGTGGTGAACAGCGACTTCGGCCCCGACAACGTCCTCTCCGGCAACACCAGCGCCGGCGTTGAACTATTCCACGTCAGCAACACCGGCGTCCGCATCTTCAACAACCGCGTCGGCACCGACGCCACCGGCACGGTCGCGATCGGCAACGGGGAACTCGGCGTGCTGGTCGCCGCCGGCGCGGCGGGCAACGTCGTCGAAGGCAACCTCGTTTCCGGAAACACGCTGGGCGGCATCGGCCTGGGGACGGCCAACCTGCCGGCGTTCCGCAACCTCGTCCGCAACAACGTCGTCGGCCTCGACGTCACCCGGTCGCGCGCTCTCGGCAACCAACGCACCGGCATCTCGGTCGACCCCGGCGGCAGCGGCAACGTCATCAGCGGCAACATCATCGGCGGCCACCAACAGCACGGCGTGCTTATAGGCAACGCCGACGGCAACTCCGTCCTCGGCAACCGCATCGGCGTGAACGTCCGCAATGCCGGCTTCGGCATCATCCTGCTGCCTGGCTCCGACAACAACCGAATCGCGGGCAACGTCTTCGGCACCAACAGCAAGGGCGACGTCCGCATCGACCCCAGCATCACCACCACCGTGGTCGAGCAGCGCGGCTCCGCCCCCAGCTTCAACCCGTCCCGAACACCGTCCGCCAAAAGGGTCGAACGGCTCGTTCAAGGCTCGAACGGCATCCGCATCGGCACGTTGTTGGGTTCCCGCAACGGTCGCGCGGTGGGACGCGGCGTCGCTTTGACGCAGTTGCAGAACAGAGGTGGGCGGTGGCAGACTCGCCTCACCGGCGGTCGGTGGCGCACCGTACGTTCGGGATCGCTCAGTACACGACGGGCGCTGTTGCTCCGCGAAGGCGACGGGCTGCGGTTCGTCGGCAGCGGCGGCCGAGTCAACATGCAGTACCTTGCCTGGAACCAAGGGCTCGGTCGGGCCGGCGGCTTCGCCAATGCCGTGCGGCGCGGCGGCCAGACGCCGTTCAGCCGTCGCGGCCAAGCCTTCAACTTCGGCGACGTGGGCCGGGGCCGGTCGGCGGCCGCCGCGAACTCCGCCGCGACCGAATCGACCAGTCGCAAGGCGGCGGCGTTGTCGGCCCTGGCCGTCGACGCCTTCCTGGCGGCCACCGATCTCGACGACTAGGCGAACCGTCAACTCCGACCGTAAAAGTTTGACGGGTTCGCCGATTCCTCTTTGCTTCTTGAAGAATCGGGACTTAGACTTGACCAAGAGTCTTTGATCCGTCGGCGATCGACCAAGAACGCTGTTTCGTTCGACGGGTGCCGCTCGCCCAGGAAGGCACACATGTTGAATTTTTCCCGTTTCTTCGCGCCGTCGGCGACGGTCGGCCCGACCAAGACGAAATCCGCGGCGTACCGGTTGGAAACACTGGAAGGGCGGGAAGTGCCCGCCACCTTCACCGTCACCAACCTCGCGGCCGACGGCGCCGGTTCGCTTCCCTCCGCCGTTACTCAGGCGAACCTGTCGCCCGGCCCCGACACCATTGATTTCAACATCGCCGGCACCGGCCAGAAAATCATCAACATCACCCAGACGCTGTTCGTCAACGACCAGACGACCATCGACGCCACCACCCAGCCAGGCGGCGACGGTTCCACCCCGCAGATCATCGTGCTGGGCGGTTCGACGGTCCCCAGCCTCTTCCTGTTCCAGACCGACCCGCAGCGCGGCACCAGCAGCTCCGGCTCGGTCCTCAAGGGTTTCCAGCTCGGCAACTACAGCTCGAACGCCATCACGATTCTGGACGGCTCGAACGGCAACACCATTTCGGGCAACTGGATCGGCTTCTTCAAGGACGGCAACGGCACGCCGGTTCTGGCCCGCACGGCGGTCGCCGGCGTCCGCGGACTCGGCATTCAGTCTGACAACAACCTTCTGGAAGACAACACGATCTCCGGCGTCGACAACGGTGTGACCCTCGGCGAGGCGGTCGAGGGAACCCCGACGGGCCGCACGTTCACCGGCAACACGATCCGCCGCAACCGCATCGGCACCGACCCGACGGGCGCGACCGCCGCCGGCTACGGCAACAGCGGCGCGGGCGGCGACGGCATCTTCGTGGGCGCCGGCGTCAAAAACAGCGACTTCGGCCCCGACAACGTCCTCTCCGGCAATTCCAGCGCCGGCGTCGAACTGTTCCACGTCAGCAACACCGGCATCCGCATCTTCAACAACCGCATTGGCACCGACGCCTCCGGCACGGTCGCCATTGGAAATGGCGAAGTCGGCGTGTTAGTCGCCGCCCGATCCAGCAATAACGTCGTCGAAGGCAATCTGATTTCCGGCAACACGCTGGGCGGCATCGCCCTGGGGACGGCCAACCTGCCGTCGATCAACAACATCGCCCGCAACAACATCGTCGGCCTCGACGTCACCCAGTCGCGCGCCCTCGGCAACCAACGCACCGGCATCTCGGTCGACCCCGGCGGCAGCGGCAACACCATCAGCGGGAACGTCGTCGGGGGGCACCAGCAGCACGGCGTCCTCATCGGCAACGCCGACGGCAACAC
>JBOFFD010000043.1:0-2602 GCA_051648425.1 Planctomycetia bacterium | reverse complement strand
GACGCCGTCGGGGTTCTTAAAGACCCCGACGGCGTCCGTCGTCGTTTCTTGAACCATCGATCGACTCACCGCCGGTCTTAACGGATCGGTCAGATGAGCGGCGGTTCCCAGCCGCCGCGCGCCGCGGAACGCACCAAGGCGTCGAGCACCGCCATATTGGCGACGGCGTCCGTAAGCGGCGTCGGGACCGGCATGTCCGAGATGATCGCCTGCGAAAAAAGGTCGGCCTGCATCCGGTACTGGTCTAAGACCGGAAAGACCATCTCCTCGCGGACGCCGTCGCGGCCGTCGATCCACAGTTTGCACGGGGCGTCGGGCGGGGCGTTGAACGGGATTTCGATTTCGACGCGCCCCTCGGTGCCGAAAAGATGCACCCGCTGGTACGGCGCCGTCTGCGTGCCGACGGTGAACGTGGACGTACCGTCGCCGAAATCTAAGATTCCGGAGGCGAGCCGGTCGACGCCGAACTCCGGATCCTCTTCGATCGACGCCGTCACGAACCGCGGCTCGCGGCCGAAGACCCATCGCGCCAGTGAAACGGCGTAGCAGCCGATGTCCAACAGAGCGCCCCCGCCGATCGCCGGGTCGTTGCGAACATTGGCCGGGTCGACGTTGTAGTAAGAGAACAACGTCTGAATGGTGACCAGCCGGCCGATGCGCCCCTTCGTCGCCAACTTCTTCGCGGTCGTCCATTGCGGATGGAAGCGGTACATGAACGCCTCCATGACTTTCAGCCGTGGATGCTCCGCAGCCTCTTTCACGAGTGCGCCGGCTTCCACGGCCGTGCAGGCGATCGGCTTCTCGCACAAGACATGCTTGCCCGCCCGCAGCGCGGCGATCGTCAACGGTACGTGCAGGTGGTTCGGAAGCGGATTGTACACCACGTCAATGTCGGGATCGGCGAGCAGTTCCTCGTAAGAACCATACGCTTTTGGTACGTTCAGCGCGTCGGCCGCCTTCCGCGCCTTGGCGGCGTCGCGCGACGCGATCGCCGTCACTTCGGCGAGGCCGCACCCGGCCATCGCCGGTATCACTTTCGCGACCGCGATCTTCGCCGCTCCCAAGACGCCCCAACGCAGCTTCGCCATCGGCCCGCTTTCTTAAAGAAGATTCTTACTCGTCGTCGTATTGTTCGATCGCGGCGCCCCACGGTCGCCGGCAGCCGCCGGCCGACCGTTCCCACGCCCACACCGACCTTCCCCGTCATACGGCGTCGACCGCCCTTCGGCTTCCACGGCGCCACCCTCCGGCCGGTCGCCTTGATTTTTTATCATTTACATGTAAACTAAATGGCGGACCGATCGACCCGCGTGGTGGATGATGATGAAGACGCTGAAAGACGAGCTCAAGAAGTCGCGGCCGTTCGACTCGCCCGAACAGGAAGCGTACCTGAACCTCGTGCGCACCGCCGACAGGCTGTCGAACCGCTTCCTTCGGCTCTTCCGCGACTTCGGCCTCACGCCGTCGCAATACAACGTGTTGCGCATCCTGCGCGGCGCCGGCAAACCGCTGCCCTGTTTGGAAATCGCCGACCGCATGGTGCAGGTCGTCCCCGCGATCACGGGCTTGATCGACCGCTTGGAAAAACAGGAATTGGTCGGCCGCTGCCGCTGCGACAAAGACCGCCGGGTGGTCTACGTGACCGCGACGCCGAAAGCCCTTGAACTGTTGGAATCAATCGACGACCCGGTGATGAAACTGCACCGCGAGCTGCTGGGACACATGAGCGCCGTCGATTTGAACCACCTAAGCCGACTGTCGACCGCCGCCCGGCGTAACGTCGACGCCTCCGAAGAGACCGGTTGAAGCCAAATCGCGCCAGCGCCACTTTCATCGCGACCTGAAACACGCTATATCAATGATCGTTGCCACTCTCACAGAAAGGACCCGTCATGATTCAGATCCGCAATGCCGACGACCGGGGCCGTTTCGACCACGGCTGGCTGGACACAGCCCACACCTTTTCTTTTGGATCGTACCACGACCCGCGACACATGGGTTTCCGGTCGCTGCGTGTGATGAACGAAGACCGGGTCAAGCCGGGCCGGGGTTTCGGAACGCATCCGCACGAAGACATGGAGATCGTGACGTACGTGCTGGAAGGCGCCTTGGAACACAAGGATTCGATGGGCAACGGCGAAGTGCTGCGGCCGGGCGAATTCCAACGGATGTCGGCCGGTACGGGAATCACGCACAGCGAGTACAACCCCTCTAAGATGGAGCCGGTTCATCTGTATCAGATATGGTTGCTGCCGAAGTCGCGCGGGTTGACGCCGAGCTATGAACAGAAACGGTTCTCGGAAGAGGAACGACGGGGCCGCTGGCGGTTGGTCGCGTCGCCGGAAGGCGCCGACGGTTCGCTCACCATCCATCAAGACGCCCGAATCCTACTGACGACGTTGCAAGCCGGCGAAGGGGTCGCGTACGCGCCCGCCGCCGGCCGGTCGCTGTGGCTGCAAGTATTGCGCGGCTCGACGGCGTTAGAGGGAGTCACGGAAGTGCTGTCGGCGGGCGACGGGGCGGCGGTCGTCGGCGAATCGACGATCGAACTGACCGCCGCCGCGGACGCCGAATTGATGCTGTTCGATTTGGCGTAGTCGAC
>JBOFFD010000042.1:0-1621 GCA_051648425.1 Planctomycetia bacterium | reverse complement strand
CTTACTTTAGCCGACAGGCGAATGTCTGTAGGGCTTCAACTGCTGTTTCGAGACCGAAAATGGGTGTTTAGGGGCTGTAAACCGCCATCTCAGGCCCACAAATCGTTCTAACGAAAGCTAAAGTAAGCACCATTGGGCGTCTCGCCTGCACGAACCCTCATTGCACCACCGGCGCGCCGATCGGAGCAGGCGGGACGCACGCACCACAAGGCGTCGGAGCAGACGGGACGCCTGAACCACAAGGCGAATGCTCTTGACCGGGTTCGACGCCGTCGACGATTGGCGGCCGACTGCCTCTTTGCCCTTTCTGCGACGCCGCGCCGACATGCTGCGGTCAGCCCGCGCCTTCTTCGACGCCCGCGGCTGCCTGGAAGTCGAAACGCCGCTTCTTTCCCAAGAAACGTGCATCGACGTCCACCTTGAGCCGTTCTTCCTGCCGGCGGTCTTCCCCAACGGTCGACCCGGTTTTCTGCAGACCTCCCCCGAATTCGCCATGAAACGGCTGCTCGCCGCCGGCAGCGGGCCGATCTACCAAATTTGCAAGGCGTTCCGGGCGGGCGACGAGACCGGCCGGCGGCACAACCCTGAATTTACGATCGTCGAGTGGTATCGGGTGGGCGCCGACGACGATGCCCTGATGACCGAAACCGGCGCGTTCGCGTCGGCCGTCGCCGGCCTGCCGCCCGCCGAGCGGGTCACCTACCGCGAGGCGTTCCGTCGGCACGCCGGGTTCGATCCGTTTCATGAGACTGACGTCGGGCTGACACGACGAGCGGAAGCCGTCGGCTACGCGCCCGACGCCGCCGCGACCCGCGACGACCTGCTGAACGTGCTCTTGGCGGTGGAGGTCGAACCGAAGCTGGGGGCCGAGGCACCGGTGTTTCTGCACGACTACCCGGCGTCGCAGGCGGCCTTGGCGCGGACGCGGGTCGACTCCGACGGGGCGACCGTCGCCGCTCGGTTCGAGTTGTATTTTCGCGGGGTCGAACTCGCCAACGGCTACTTCGAGCTGCTGGACGCCGACGTGCTGGCGAGCCGAAACATTGACGCCGACCGTCGGCGGGCCGCGCTCGGCAAGCCGCCGCTACCGTTGGACTCGCGCCTCTTGGCCGCCATGCGGGCCGGCCTGCCCGACTGCGCCGGCGTCGCCCTCGGCTTCGACCGATTGGTGATGGCGGCCTTGAACACGCCGAACCTGTCGGACGTCGTCGCCTTCCCCTGGCTCCGCGCGTAAAACCGGTCGGGACCGAAGATCGAAACGTAGGGCGGAACTCCCGGTCCGCCCGTCTTACATCGATCCGCCGTACGGCGACGAGATTCGGGCGGACCGGGAGGTCCGCCCTACGTTTCGGTTCGCCGGGACTTTCCGACGGTCGGTCAGTCCGCCGAAGCGGAACCGTTGGCTGCGGCGACGGCCGGCGTGGCTTCCACCGGTTCGAGCGACGCCGTCGCCTCCGGCGGCACGCTCGACAGGATGCGCAAGTCGGCCATGTCGTGGACGATCACTTCCTTGCGCCACGTCACTTCCAGCTTGAACTGCTCCCGGCCCTTCTTCTGCGAGACTTCGACTTCCAAGTCGACGATCGGCGCCGGGTGCAGCACCATCGTCTGCTTGCCGCGT
>JBOFFD010000041.1:0-2364 GCA_051648425.1 Planctomycetia bacterium | reverse complement strand
CGGGCGACGCTGTTCACCTCCGGCCCGGCCAGCTACACGTCGGGACCGAACGGCCGCAACCTTGAAACGCTGCGCACGCCGTGGGGCAAGCGGCGCTTCGAGCGCAAGGGCGACCGAATCTATCAGAACTCGATGGTCGAACCGAATCTGACCTGGGAAAGCACTCAGGTCGCCGACACCATCGACCCGACCAACCGCAACGGCCACTTCAACGCGAAGTCGGCGCTCGCCAAGACGGTGCGTTTCAATGAAGAAAACAAACTGGTTTGGGGATCGCTGCCGGAATCCGGCACGAAGACCTGCGCCCACCGCAACGAGGCGATGACCTGCATCACCTGCCACTCGGCGTGGAATCCGACCTGCATCGGCTGCCACCTGCCGCAGAAGGCGAATAAGAAACTGCCGTCGCTGCACAACGAAGGCGACGTTTCGCGCAACTTCGTCTCTTACAACTTCCAGACGCTGCGCGACGACGTGTACATGATCGCGAAGGACGGCGACGCCACCGGCAACCGCATCAACCCGGCCCGGTCGTCGTGCGCCGTCCACGTCGGTTCCTACAACGCGAACCGCGAATCGATCTACACCCTGCAGCAGACCGTTTCGGCGGAAGGCTTCGCGGGAACGGCGTTCAGCACGAACGTGCCGCACACCGTCCGCGGCGTCGGCGGCACCAAACAATGCACCGACTGCCACGTCTCGTCGAAGGACGACAACAACGCGGTCGTCGCCCAACTGCTCATGCAGGGGACGAACTTCACCAACCTTATCGGCCGCTACTGTTGGTCGGCCGCCGGCGAGCACGGCTTCTTCGGAACCATCGTCACCGAACGCGACGAGCCGCAGACCGTCATCGGCAGCACCATGCATAAGACGGCCTACCCGGACTACTATAAGAAGCACTTGGAACGCCACATGTTCCTGGAGCACGCCCACGAACACCCCGGCGTCGACGTTCTGCAACAAATGAAGAACCCGTTCAAGAAGGTGTTCATTCACCAGGTGCAGGCTCGCGGCGAATATCTTTACGCGGCGTGCGGCAAGGACGGCCTTCGCGTCTTCGACATCGCCATGATCGACAACAAGGCGTTCTCCGAGCGGATCACGACGGCGCCGGTCTCGCCGAAGGGCCAAAAGTTCTACGTCGAAACGGCGGACGCCGTCGCCATCGCGTCGCCGTCGACGATGGCCCTCGACCCGGTCCGCGCCCAACGGCCCGAGAACAAGGAAGGTAAGATCCACCCGGTCTTCGCCTTCCTGTACGTCGCCGACCGCGTGGAAGGGTTGATCTTAGTCGGCGCCGGCACGCTCTTGGACGGCGACCCGACCAACAACTTCCTGAAAAGGGCGCTGACTTACAACCCGGACGGCGTCCTCACCGGCGCCCGCAACATCGCCATCTACGGCACCTACGCCTACATCTGCTCCGACGCCGGCCTCGTCGTGGTCTCGCTGGAAGACCCGACCAAGCCGCTCGTCACCGCGATCCTCGGCCCCGACGAATTGGACTGCCCGAAGGCGACCGCCGTTCAGTTCCGCTACGGATTCGTCTGCGACGCCACCGGCGTCAAGGTGCTCGATACGACCGACCTCGGCCATCCGAAGGTGGTCTCGTCGCTGCCCCTGGAAGACGCCCGCAGCATTTACGTCGCCCGCACCTACGGCTACGTCGCCGCGGGTAAGAAGGGACTCGTCATCCTCGACCTGGAAAACCCGCTGCAACCTAAGATCGATCAGGTGTTCAACGCCGGCGGCGCCATCCGCGACGCCCACGACGTGAAGCTCGGCATGACCTACGTCAGCGCGTTCGCCTACATCGCCGACGGCCACGGCGGCCTGCGGATCGTGCAACTGACGTCGCCCGATTCGCCCGGCTCGAGCGGCTTCAGTCCCCGGCCGACGCCGGTGCTGATCGCCACCTACAAACCGCACGAAGGGGAAATCATCTCCGTCTCGGAAGGGCTTGACCGCGACCGCGCGGTCGACGAAGTCGGCAACCAGTTGGGCGTCTTCGGCCGAGTCGGCGCCCGCCCGCTGAACCTGTTGGAACAGCAGAAGATGTATCTGCGCGGCGGCCAGGTGTGGAAAGTCAGCGACGATCCGCAGTCGCCGCTGTATAAGTTCATGGCGCCGGCTGGATTGAAAAAAATCATGGCCGCTCCGCCGGCCGCCGCGAACTAAGAACGCTCCGTCGGGAATGGTAAGATCATCCCCGTTCTCCGCGATCGAACTCGACGACCCTGAAGCGCCGGCGACGGACTTCAGGGTCGTTTCATTTCAAAAGGGCGATTCTACATGGCGACGTTTCGGATCGAAACCGTGATCGCGGCGCCGATCGAACGTTGTTTCGACTTGGCCCGCGAC
>JBOFFD010000040.1:0-2609 GCA_051648425.1 Planctomycetia bacterium | reverse complement strand
TCGAGCGCAACACGACGATTCCGACGGAAAAGAAGCAGGTCTTCTCGACGGCGGAAGACGGTCAGACGGCGGTCGACATCAAGGTGCTGCAAGGCGAGCGCGAGTTCGCCAACGACAACCGTCTCTTAGGCACGTTCCGACTGGACGGAATTCCGGCGGCGGGCCGCGGGGCGCCGCAGATCGAAGTGTCGTTCGCCATCGACGCCAACGGCATTCTCAACGTCGGCGCCAAGGATCTCGGCACCGGCAAGGAGAAGTCGGTGAAGGTGGAGTCGTCGAGCGGACTGTCGCAGGCGGACGTCGAACAGATGCGGCGCGACGCCGAATCGCACGCCTCGGACGACAAGAAGCGCCGCGAACTGATCGACGCGCGCAACGGCGCCGACGCCGCCTGCTATGACGCCGACAAGCAGCTGAAGGAAATGGGCGATAAGATCTCGGCGTCGGACCGCGAACCGATCGACAAGGCGGTCGAACGGGTGAAGGGGGTGGCGAAGGGGGACGACCTCGCCGCGATCCAACAGGCGGTGGACGGATTGCGGCAGGCGGTGATGGCGATGGGCCAGGCGTTCTACCAGCGCAGCGCCGGCGCGGCGGGCGGCGCCCCGGAAGCGGAAGAGGCCGCCGCCGGCAAGCCGGACGACACCATCGACGTCGAGTTCAAGGAAAAGTCCTAAACCGCCCGCGGATCTGAAACAACGAATTTCAATTGACGCCGCCGGTCGGTTCGAGGGACGAGTTCCCCCGAACAGGCCGGCGGCGGTCATTTTTCCTGCGACGGCCAAAACGTAGAATGACGGGCGGACACGCGACGACCACGACGCGACGGAGCCTTCGCCCTCTGGGAGGCGGTCGCCGCCGATCCCGTCCACCGCGACGTCATGGAACTTTTGCAGGAAATCGGAAAGCGTGGTGGCCCGAGCGCGTTGAAATGTGCGCAGTTGGCGCATTGGCGATCGCAGAAACCGCAATCGCAGGTTATTGCGCTGGAAAATGTTCAAAGTAATGCAGCGGAAGCAGGCATAATCATGTCTCAGACGTCGATGCCGTACTCACCACTCACGCTCCGCGAAGGGGATCGCGGCCTGCAACACACTTCGGTCGAGTTGTTTTGCATGTTTGTTCCAATCGTATTACGCCGGCATGGATGTAAGTAGGCTGTAGGTGCCAGCGGACACGGCGTGCGAGCCGTCGCGGTACTACTTACATCCATGCCGACGTAATAGGTTGGATCGTCGGGAGCCAAATTGCAGATGCTCGTTTGAATCGGTTGCGACTTGAGATTTCAGAACAGCTCCTGATGCGGGCGGAGTTTCCTTGGCATGAATGGGGGCAAGCGGCTCCCAAAGTTCCGCGTGATACAATTGCGCGATATTGCAATGCGATCATGACGACGTGCGACTGGCCTAACACGCACTTCCTGCCGCATGATCCAACGCGATACGCGACAATTGGAGCGGAATTACTTCTTGAAATCCCGAACGAGGTATTCTCAGAAGAGTATGACGACTACATTAGATTTCGTGAGCAAGCGGCAATTCAAAGCATCTACGAAACGGATCTACTGAATCTAGTCGAAAATCTAGCATCGTTTGATTCAACGGTCTCATCGTCGGGCGAGGAGTAGTATTATGAGGCGCGTCACAGCATGAGATGGATAGGGCCATGAACATGAATCTCCAAATCATGAACGATCCGGGGAACGGGGTATCGAGACGGCTCTCGATCGCTTCGGGCGGATGAAGTAGAGCCTCTGGAAACAAGGCCGTACAGCCCTCTCCAACGTCCAGTACGGTTATGACCGGGCAAGTAACCGCACTTGGCGATCAAACCCCGTCGCCACGGCCAACGGTTCCCAGTACGACGGGCGGTATGTTTACGATGGTCTGCAACGTCTCAAGAACGGCGGTCGTGGCACTCCCTGACGGCGTTGTTCGTCGGCGACGGGTGGAAGAAGTAAACTGTGCCAATTGTCGAAGTTCTTAAGATCGGCGGCAGCCTGCTGGAACGGGCGGATCTTAGTTCGCTTCTCACCGATCGTCTGAGTCGGCGGGCGGCGGCGCTGGGGCGGGCCGAAGGGGTGTTGGTGATCGCCGGGGGCGGGCCGGCGGCCGACGTCGTCCGCAGCTACGCCCGTCGGCATCCGCTGCCGGAGGCCGCCGCCCATCTGCTGGCCGTCCGCGCGATGGGTCTCAATATTCAGATGCTCGCGGCGCTGGCGCCGGCGCTTGGTTCGGTGGTCAAAGATCTTTCGGCGGTCGACGGCCCCGGTCCGTTCACCGCGTTCGATCCGACGCGCAGCCTCGAACGCGACGCCGGCGCCACGCTGCCGGTGGGGTGGCACGTCACCAGCGACTCCATCGCCGCGTGGCTGGCCCGCCGGGTCGAGTCACCGCGCGTGACGCTGGCCAAGTCCGTCGTCGATCTTCCCGAAGCCGCTTCCGCGAAGGAGGCGGTCGAGCGCGGTTGGGTCGATTCGTGGTTCCCCGTCGCGGCGTCGGGGGTCGAAACGGTGCTGGAAAGCTGGACCGACGGCCGTTGCTGCCGGCTGACATAGCCGCCGCTGCCGGAGGGATGTCACTGGATGCGGGCGGAGACCCAAAGCGCCG
>JBOFFD010000039.1:0-3616 GCA_051648425.1 Planctomycetia bacterium | reverse complement strand
CGGCTCCTACTCTCCGCTCCGCTTGGTGACGGCGGAAGGGTCGCGAAAACGACTTTGTCCGCCGACAAGGTGACCACCACGGCAAGCGTTCGTCGCATGATGCACACGCCGGGAAGAGGGCGGCCTTCGGGACGCCGATCTTCCTCCAGAGTGACAGAGAGACACCGCCGCATGAACCGTGGAGCTATTCTTATTCGGGTGGATGGCGCCGCCCGGGATGGAATGGGTCGGGTCGCCCGCTGCCTAGCCCTGGCCAACGCCCTGCAACGTCGTCGTTATCAGATGAGCTTCGTCTCGCGACTCGATTCAGGCCCTTGGGCGGAGCGCATCCGTCGCTTCCGCCACAACATCGTTCGGACGGTCGCCGATCCCGGGACCGAAGAAGACCGCTTGGAAATGCAGCGGGAAATCCTGCGGTCCAACCCGGCGGTGGTGGTGACCGACTCCGCCGCCATCGACGAAGAGTACCTGGCGTACCTGTCGAACCGGGTGCCGTTGGTCGTCGGCCTGGACGACGCCGCCGCCATCCGCTTCCCGTGCGACCTCGTCCTCAACCCGTCGCTGGGTCGGACGGCCGCCGAGTACGCCGTCTACCCCGGCACGCAGATCGTCGGCGGCCACCGCTACGCGATGATCCGCAGCGAGTTCCGCCGGGCGCGAAACGTCCGCGCCACCGAACCCGGCGGTCCCACCCGCATCCTGATCTCACTGGGCGCGGGCGCCGTCGCCCGACCCACCGCCCGGTTGGCGCAGGCGCTGCTTGAAGCGAAGGTCTGCGAGAAGATCGACGCGGTCCTGGGCTGTACGCCCACCGACCGCGACGACCTGAGCGAACTGCAAAACCGCTTTCCGAACCAAGTGACCGTCACCGTCGACGCCCGCGATCTGGGGTCGCGGATGTCGAAGTCGCACCTCCTCATTTGCGGCGGCGGCAACACCGCGTTGGAAGCCGCCTGCGTCGGCGTGCCGATGTTGGTGGCGACGACGCGCGACGACTACCTGCCGAACGCCCAATGGCTGGAGGAAAGCGGCGCCGCGCAGATCGTCGGCGCGGCGGCGACGGTCGACCCGAAGGCGGTGGCCGCGGCCGCGGCGGCCATCCTGGGCGACAACTTCGAACGCAAGGCGATGAGCCGATCGGGCCGAATCCTCATCGACGGCCGCGGCGCCGACCGCATGGTCACCGCCACCGAGATCCTGCTGCGCCGCTCGCGCCGCGTCAAATCGCTGGCCGCCTGACCGCCGGCTTAGACCACCCCACCCTTTTGAAATCGGCGGACCGCCCGGTCCGCCGATTTTCGTTTCTTGACCGACGGCTTACGGGATCAACGAAGGGTGGACGGTGGTGACGCGCTCGATCAGTCCTATTCTATTTCTAAGATCTCGGTGGATCTGATAAGGAGGAACTACGGCTTTCGCCAGTTCGTCGGCCAGTTTTTGCTCGCGGAGAAGAAACCGGCCGATCTGCTCGACCGCCCATGACACCGGGTCGTGGTTGGAAGTCCGGTGGAACACTCCCTTGTCCCGCAAGTCGTTCCACACGGTTCTCGGCAGTTCCGAGTCTTGCCGATCAATGAAGAAGAGCGGTAGTTCGTAATTCAACAACGTTCTGCCCGGATAGTTGAAATTGTTCTGCAGTATGTTGCTGTAGGCCAATTCCATCGGGCACCACCCCCTCGAGTAGTTCATCATGTTGCAAGTGATGAAGAAGACGGCGTGTCGAGAACTCAACAACCCGTCCTTCAACGCGGTTCGAGAATCCCGGCCGTAACTGTAGTCGTGGTTGTCCAACCAGGGTATGATCCGATGTTTCTTCAGTTGGTCGTGAACGGGATACACTAAGTCGGCTCGATCGGCGGCGCAGTGAGAAAGAAAAACATGGTGTTCGCAACGTGGAAAGCTGGAAATCTGCCAGATCATGCCGTTTCCATTCACTTCGGGACGGGAGGGACGGGCAGCTTCGGAAATTCGCGATGAATCGTGGAAGGCCGCCCGGTCACCGCCTCGATCAGTTGTTCGCCGAAACTCGTCGGGTGGGCGAAAATCTGATCTTGGATTTCGAGAAAACCGGCATCCGTCAACTGACGACAGGCGTTTTCGACGTCTCCGAGAACGTAGTCTTTACCCTGGTTGTAAAGGTGGACGGCGATCGTTTGGGTCGCCAAACCGTAGCCCGTCCGGCGGCGGGGCTCCACGGAGGGAAAGGCGGCCATGACGTCCTTGAAAATCGGATCGAGGTCGTCGGCGTATTTTTGAAGTTCGGGGTCGACGGACATTTTCTGTTCCTACGCTCTTTTCAAGACTCTCGGTCGGTCGACGCGCAACTTGCTCGAATCATTGTACGCGGAGCGTAAAAGCGTGGAAACGACTCGCGCGTCAGTCCCTCCGATTCCGTTTCGTTCTTTCTACTCCGTCGGCGGGGTCATTTCGTCCAGGCCGGCGACGCCCAGGGCCGCGCGGTAGTCGGCGCGGGCGCGGAAGTAGCTCGCCAGCGCGTCGACTTCCAAGAGGGCGGCGTCGGCCGTCGCGCTTTCCCGCAGGTTCACTAAGAGCAGCGTGCTCTGCCCTTCGTCGAACCGTTTTCGTTCCGCTTCTTCCACCTGTCTCGCCACTTCCACGCCCGACCGCGCCCGGCTGATCTGCTCGTACGCCCCGCGCAACAGCGCCAGCGCCGTTTGCACCTCGGCCGTCACCGTGTCGCGGGCGAACCGCTCCTGCGCCGCGAACTGACCGATCTGCGCTTGGGCGGCGACGATCTGGCCCCGCGCGTCCCGCCGTTGTAGCGGCACGTTCATCATCAGGCCGGTCTGCAACTCGTACGGATACTTGTCGTCGAGCGGCACCACCCCGCCGACGTCCTTCGAGTTGGCGAAATAGAAGTCGAGCGTCGGCAGCCGGTTGTTTCGCGCCAGCCGCAGGTCGACCCCGGAGCGCTGCCGCAGCAGGTTCAGCCGGGCCGGCTCGGGCCGCAGCCGCGCCGCCAGTTCCAGGTCGGCGCCCAGCGACGCCAAGTTCGGCGGCGCCACCTGCGGGAAGCCGTCGGGTAGTTGCTCGGCCAACGGCAGCATCGGCGTGCCGTTCAAATCACGCAGGAAGAGCGACAAGTCGATCGCGGTCCGCTGGTAGACCTGCTCGGCCGCGATGAGCCGCGTCTGTCGTTGGTAGATGACGCGCTGGTTGTCGACTTGCTCGATGGCGGCGATGGTGCCGGCTTTGATCAGCCGGCCGAGCTGGCCGTCGCGGGTTTCGGCGATCTGCAACAGCGCGTAGTTCACCAAGTACGCCTGGCCGGCGGCGATCCAGGTCCAGTACGCCTTCGTCGCGTTCTGCGTCAGCTTGATGCGCTCGGCGATGATGATCGGCTCGGCGATCTGCTGGTTGATGCGGGCCTTCAACACGTCGGCGCGATACTTGTCGATGGCGCCGCCGCGAAGAAGAGGCAGGTACACGCCGGCCTTGAACTCGCCGCCGTCCTGTGTTTCCAGGTCGCGGTAGTATTCGGCGTACAGGCCGGCGCCGATGCGGTACTCCGCGAAGAACTTCGCCCCGTACAACCACGTCTGCTGCTGCAGTTTCAAGCCGGCCTGATAGTTGTTGTAGTAGCCGGCGGGTTGGT
>JBOFFD010000038.1:0-1515 GCA_051648425.1 Planctomycetia bacterium | reverse complement strand
TACCCGCCGACCTGGCGGCGATGTCTTACATCCCGCAGGAGAAGGTCGTCTTCGAATCGGAGACCGTGACCAGCGGCCTGCAACGGCTGCTGTCTTACTATCCGCAGATTCGGCTTTCGTTCGTTCCGGGAGGGTTCGGCCGGTTCTGGCGCTTCCGCGACGTGAAAATCGCGCCGACGGTGACGCTGACCTTGAACGAAGTTTCGGAAGGCGCCCGCGTCGTCATGAGTTTGGCCCTCGACCGGTCGGTGGAAGGGCGGTACACCGCGGTGCGCATCTTCGGTCCGGAACGGCATGAAGCGGCCGATGAAACGGTGAGCGGCGGTGGTCTTAGAGCGTTGTGGACGCAGCAGCAGGAACTGAATTTCCGTCAGTCCGGGCCGGGGGCGCCGGCGGGGGCGGTGGGGTGGTGCGGACGCCGTTGGCAGGTGGCCGACCCCGAGAAGCGCCGGCTGGCGAACCAGTTGCCGGAGGCGACGCTGGTGCCGTCTTACCGCGCGTTCGACTTTCTGCCGGTGTTCGTGACGACCCGTTTTCCGACGTTGTTCGTGAAGTGGTCGGACACCGAATGGCGGCCGATCGCCGGTGTAAGATTCGACTACCGCAACGGAGTGGTGGAAGCGCCGTACGCGATCCATCGGGGCGGAGCGGAACAGTCGCCGGGGGGCGGCCCGCCCGACGACCCGGCGCCGGGGGGAGCGTACGAACCACCGTCGGACGCGCGGCTGGTGTTCGCGTACTTGGCCGAGCCGTTCAGCGTGCGGCGGCCGACCGCGGGGTTTACGGGGACGGCCCATTCCGCCGCGGGGATCGCCGTCGAAATGCAGCGTTACGACGAAGCGCTGGCGGTGGGTTGGGAATACGGCCGACCGGCGGCGACGGAGCATCGGCTGGCGCAGTTCGGCGAGCTGGCCGAGCGGCTGCTGCAGGTCCACAAGGACGTGGTGTACACCGGCGGCTGCACGATCTTAGGGATCGACTACGAATTCCTGCGACTGAATCGGCGGGTGAACTTCGCGGCGGTCGACGGCGACGGCGCGCCGCGCGCCACCGGTTGGGAGTCGATCGGCGCGATTCTGACCGACGTCGAGTACGACTACACCGAACGTCTGACGACGTTGCAATTTTCCAGCGACCACGCGGAGTTCACGCAGTCGAATCCGGAAAAACTGAAACGGCAGTTGAAGATACGAGCGATGCGGCAGTTCCAGCGGAACGGCCACGCGATCACGGCGGACGGCGGGGAGCTGTCGGTGCAGAATTGGTCGCAGTTCGTCTATGGGGAGGCGTAAGACGTGGACGTACTGCTGCTCTTCCGCCACGGCCTGGGCGACGCGGTGCAACTGACGGCCTTGGTGCGGCGGCTGAAGGCGGCCCGGCCCGGCTGGCGGGTGACGGCGGCGGTGCTGCGGGGCAAACACACCGCGCTGGGGGCGGCGGCCGACCGCGTGGTGGTGTTGGACGACGAGTCGCCCGACCCGGCGGCGTACGAAGCCGTCTTCCCGCTGCGGTGGT
>JBOFFD010000037.1:0-2281 GCA_051648425.1 Planctomycetia bacterium | reverse complement strand
TGCCGCGAGCCTTCGCCAAGCCGGCGGCGCTGCGCGTCGGCTTCCGGGCGGCCTCCACCTGTTTGTCGACCGCCGACACCCCCGGCAGCGACGCCCACACCGCCCGTTCGTCGCCGAACCAGTGGACCGGCAGCTCTTGCCCGTCGACGCGGAATTTCCGACCCACCAGATCCGACCGGGCGAACGCCGACTCCTGACCCGGCCGCAGCCCCACGACCAAGAACAGCGGCACGTCGTTGATCGGCAGCCGTTCTTCGGCCAGCGCCGCCATGCCGGCTTCCAGCGCCCGGTCGATGTCGGGGAACTCTTCCTTCGCGCCGGGAAGCTGCGCCACAATATACAGAATGAGTCGTACGACGAGATAGACCAACAGCGCGACGAAGCCGAGCCAAAACCGCTTCAACGGGACCGATTGCACGGGAATCTGTCGGTCCAAGCCCAGCCACAACCCAAGAAAGGCCAAGCCGACGACCACGCCCGCGACCAGCAGCAGCTCCAGCACGAGCCGGGTGCCGGCGGTCAGCTTGATCGCCGGTTGCACCAGTCGGAACGGACTAAGCAACGCGCTGAAAAACGCCTGGATGGCGTAAATCGTTCCGTTGATTAGGTTCGTGAAGAAGTAGATGACGTTCACGGGTCGAAGCTCCGAAACGGTGGCGCCAGGTCGCCGAACCTATGACAGCCCCACTGTCTTATGGGAGTTTCGGTCGACGGGCGACCGGCGAAACCGCCGGCGACTTGAACGATCCAGTCGGCTCTACTCCTCCACCGCTTGAATCAATACAGTAGCTGCTTAGCTCCGACCGAAGCGTCTTCGTCGACGGACGCCAAGACCGAAACGTCGGCCTCGTCGGATGAATTCGCGCGAAGAGGAAAGGATGCACCGTTCGTGCTTGTGATCTTCTTGAACCTGTTGTGGATGCTGGCCTCGGTCATCTTGATTTGCATCATCCTCTTGCAGCGCGGCCGGGGCGGCGGCTTGGCCGGCGCGCTGGGCGGCATGGGAGGCGTCAGCGCCTTCGGAACCAAGATGGGCGACGTCTTCACGAAGATCACGGTCGGCGTCTTCGTCTTCTGGCTCTTGCTGGGCGTCGCCCTGGTGCCGTTGATGAACCGCCAGCCGGAGACGCTCTACCAGGGAGCCGAACCTACCCCGACCACGGCCGCCGCGCCAGGCGCGACGCCGCCCGCCGCGACCGGCCTCGATGGCGCCCCCGTTGGCACAAAGGATGCCGGTCTGGACGACGCCGTCGTCCCGCCGCCTCCGAAGACCGACATGCCGGCTGACGCCAAGACCGCCGAACCGACGCCGGCGGAGCCAAAAACGGAACCGAAGCCGGAACCGAAGCCCGCCGCGCCGACGCCGCCGGAACCGAAGCCGGAAGCCAAACCGGCTGAACCGGCTCCGGCTGAACCGAAACCGGCCGAGTCGAAGACAGAGCCGACACCGGAGGCAAAACCGGCCGAGCCGACGCCGGAAGCCAAACCGGAAGCGAAGCCGGCCGAGGAAGCGAAGCCGGCCGCCAAGTCTTGACCGACGTCGCCGGACGGCTCGTCCCACCCCGGGACGCCGGCCGTCTTTCCCTGTATCGCCGACCTTCGTAGACGATGGGACGCCGAAACACCGTGCTTTCCAGTATGACCGGCTTCGGCGTCGCACAGCAGGAGAACGCCGCCACCCTTTGCACGGTGGAAGCCCGCTCCGTCAACAACCGTTTTCTGAAGGTTCAGATTCGGTTGCCCGACCAGTGCGCCGAACTCGAACACCAGATCGAACAGAAGGTCCGCCAGTCGGTGGAGCGCGGCACCGTCACGCTCAGCGTTCGCTTCGAGTCCCTTGCGACGGCGGCGTCGTTCGCCATCAAACGGGACGTGTTGGAACAGTATCTTTCTCAACTGCGCGGCGTCGTGGAAATCGACGGCTCGTTGGTGGGACGGTTGCTGACGCTGCCCGGCGTCGTCGAATCGGGCCGTCGTCGCTCGGACCCCGAAGCCGACGCCGCCCTCATTCACTCGGCCGTCGACGCCGCGGTCTCCGCCATGCAGACGATGCGGCGCGAGGAAGGCCGCGCGATGCGGCAGGAATTGACCGCGCTGTGCGGCCAGGCCCGAGAATGCGTCGACGCCGTCGAATCGCATCGACCGGCCATCGTCGCCGCCCACCGCGACCGCCTGCACCACCGCGTGTCGTCGCTGCTGGCCGATCTCGGCGTCACGCTGTCGCCGGCCGACCTCTTGCGAGAAGCCGCCATCTTGGCCGACCGCAGCGACGTCGCCGAGG
>JBOFFD010000036.1:0-8061 GCA_051648425.1 Planctomycetia bacterium | reverse complement strand
ACGATCGTTGGAGTCCATCGGCGCGAAACACGATTGTCGCCTCAGTCGTCACGACGAAACTCTTACTTCCGCAGCGCGATTAAGACCGCTTCGACCAGATCCGGGATCGGTTGGTTGGTGTGCAGCGACAGCACCCATTCGGCCGGCAGTTCGACCGGCCGTTCGTACGCCTCACGCTGGTCGTCGTACAGTTCCGGCCGGCATTCCTGGTTCGTGCGGTCTTTGCGGTATTTTTGGTCGAGCCGGGAAATGGCGTCGGCGTCGGCCACGACGCACTCTAAGAACATCGGCTTCGCCCCGGTGCGTTCCGCCAGTTCGACGGCCAAGCCGCGGTCTTCGCCCCGGAGGAAGGTGGCGTCGAGAATGATCGAGGCGCCGTGGGCCAGAACGGCTTCCGCCCGCGCGATCATTTCGAGGTAGACGGTTTGAAAGAGGTCGCTGCCGGGGGCGGGCCGAGGGGCCGACTGCGCCGTTTCGCGGCGGACGTCTTCGGCGGCGATCCGACGGATGCCGAGTTCCTTCGCCAGCGCGGTCGCCAGCGTCGATTTGCCGGTCCCCATGAGGCCGACCATCACCAACAGCCGCGGCTTGTAGAAGCGGGCGGCGGTCTCGGCGGCGTACTCGAGGTAACGACGGCACAGCGTCACGTCGGCCGGCAGGGCCGCCGCCGATTCCAGATCGTTGGTCGTTCCCAACGCCAGCCGCGCCCGCCCCAACGCGCGGAACGTGCAATAGAAGTCGAACAGCGGATCGTCGGGCGCTTCGCCCAACGGCCGAGCCAGCGAATTCCGCCAGAAATCGTCGGCAAGCTGGTGGCCGCCGCGCACCGCCAGGTCGATGCAAAGCGTGGCGACGTCCTCCAAGACGTCGACGCCGCGCAGCCGATCGGGCGATTCGATCCGTCCGAAGACGATCGGCGGCGGCGACGGCGCTTCGACGATCGGAGTCGCTTCGCCGGCGTGGTCTTCCTCCGGCGGCAGCCAGACGTGTTCACACCGCAGGTCGCCGTGGACTTCGCGGATGCGGCCGAGATCCCGTCGGTCGTCGAAGCGCGGTTCGCTGCGGCCCAGGAATTCGAGCAGGGCCGACTCCAACCGATCGAGCGTCGGGTCGCGGTCGAGGTTTTCGCGCAGCGTCTTCAGCGTGGCGCGGATTTGAGCGTCGACGGCGCCCGGTGCGCCGCCGCGGGCGATGCGCTCGCTCGTCTTGGCGGCGCGGAAGAAGCCGACGAGCAGGGTCGCCAGCGGTTCCAGCCGCGCCGCCGTCACGCCGCCGGCTTCAAGCAGATGGTCGAGCAGCCGCTCGGCGGGAAGCCGACGCATGCAGAGCAGAAATTCGACCGGTTCGGCGTCGGGGGTCGGCGGGGTGAAGGAATAGCTTGGCGCAACGCTGGAATCATCGTCGGCCTCGGAACTCGGCGGATCGCGTCGGTAGACCGACGTAATGTCGCGGTAGACGTCCGGGGCGAGCGGGGCGTTCAAGCGGATTTCGCGCTGGTACGCTTTGCGGCGGGCCTCGGGGGTCGACCAATCGACGCCGTCCGATTTGATCGGTTTGCGAAGACGGTAGACCACTTCGTCGGCGATGAACAACCACGAGCGAAGCGTTTCGACGCGGACCACGACGGCGGCGGGGCCGGGGTAGCTGGCCGGGTCTTCAAGAAAGCGAAACAACGAGGCTTCGCTCATGACGCCCGCCGCTTCGCGACGACGGAGGGTCTGGGGCGGGCGGCGGCGGCGCGACGGCGATCGGAGCGGAATCGTCGGGCGTCGACCGGCGGTCCCGAAGGGGTCGAGTTCGTAACCATGCCGATCATCGTAGACGAGCGGACCGGCGCGGAGCAAGTCCCCGCCGCGTTTACCCGTCGACGGCGGCTCTGGCGGAGCGTCGCCGTCGGCATCTTCCCCCGGTTCGCCGTCGCCGTCGACCCTGTTTCACCGGCCCGTGTCGGCCGCACCTTCCCGAAAGGAAATGAATGACCGACGACCGGTCCCGGAGCGGCGCGTTGGAATCGGCGGACGGTGGAGCGCCGGCGCGGCGCGAGGCGGCCGTCGGCCGGTGGGCCGTCGTGGCGGCGGCCGCCCTCTGGAGCAGCAGCGGCGCGTTCGTCAAGAACATCGACCTGCCGGGTCCGTCGATCGCCTTCTACCGCGCCGCCTTCGCCGGCCTCTTCCTCCTGGCCGTGCTGCGGCTCGGTCGACGCCCCGTCACCTGGTCGCGGCCGATGATCGGCATGGTGTGCTGTTTCGTCGTCATGAACTACACGTTCATCACCGCGATGACCCTCACCAGCGCCGCCAACGTGGTGGTGTTGCAATACACCGCCCCGCTGTGGATGGTGGCCGGCAGCGTGCTGCTGCTGGGCGAACCGCTGGACCGGCGCGGCTTGTGGACGACCCTGGGGGCGATGGTGGGCGTGGCGGTTCTGCTGGTCGGCCAGTGGGGCGGCGGGACCGACCAAAACACCGGCGTCGTCCTGGCGCTGGTGAGTGGGCTGGCGTACGCCGGGGTGGCGGTTTTTCTGCGCCGCCTACGCGAACACGACGCCCTCTGGCTGGCGACGCTCAACCACCTCGCCACGGCCGTGGTGTTGGCCGGCCTGGTCGCCGTCGGGGATCGCTTCGCCGTCGGACCGGCCGCCGGTCCCGGGCCGTTTTGGACCACGCGCCCCGCCGAGCTGGCGCTGTTGGCCGCCTTCGGCGTCTTTCAGATGGGCGCCGCCTATGTGCTGTTCGCTTACGGCTTGCAGCGCATTTCGCCGCAGGAGGCCGGCTTGTTGACGCTCTTGGAACCCGTGTTGACGCCGGTTTGGGCGTACGCCGCGGCCGGCGAACAACCCGCCGCGTCGACCTTCGTCGGCGGCGGCGTGCTGCTTTCCGTCTTGGCCTCGCGCTACATCCCCGCCGGCCGCCGCCGCGTCTCCGCCGAAAACGAAACCTAGGGCGGACCTCCCGGTCCGTCCTACGTTTCGTCGACGCGCGAACCGCGTCGGCCGTCGCCGTCTCTCTTCGGCGTCGATCGAAAATTCAGACCAAGCCGGAAGGCGGTGCATCATGGATACGCGCGACGACGAGTACACCGACGGCTACGACGACGAACCCTCCTTTCGAGCCGATGAGTAAGCGCCGGAAAGGCTTCCCCTCGGAAACGAAAGTGAAGCGCGGAACGCGCGTCGTCCACGGCGACAAGGAACTGCTCGAAAAACTCGGGCGCAACGACCTCTGCCCGTGCGGCTCCGGCGCGCTGTTCAAGAAATGCTGCCGCAACGCCGGCTGCTTTCGACGGCGTCGCCCGCGACTACTACTTTTAGGGACTGAATCGCTAGTCTAAATCGTAGGGCGGACCGGGAGGTCCGCCCTACGTTTCGCCTTAGACTTCAGACGACGCGGTCGTCGATCTTACACGCAGCGTCTTAGACTGTTCGACGCTGGGAAATCGACTACTCCAGCGTCCAGCCGCTGCGGTACGTCGGCTTGATGTACTGGCCGGCGGCGGCGAGGTTCGTCACTTCGCCCTTGTAGCCGTCGTACATCAGTTCCTTGCCTTCCAACCGAATGGAGGCGTTGCCGACCAACATCCCTTCGGTCATGGTGGCGGCTTGGTCGAAGTTGCTGTAGGCGTCCTCCGGCTTGCCCGCCAAGATGGCGGCCGCCCATTCGTCCTTCATCCCCTGGTCGCCCTTGCCGTTGCGCGGCAGGGTGGGGGCGGGGGCTTCGACCTTCATCGCCGCGCCGTCCGGACCGTGCAGGCGGAACGAGGCGCCGTAGTCGTTCGGGCTGAACAAAATCCCCTTCGTACCGACGATCAACGAGCCGCTGTCGGCCAGCTTCTCCTTGTCGCCCAGCACCTTGCCCAGCAGCTCTTCCGGCGGCAGCACCTTCTTGCCGTCGCGCTTGCCTTCGTACCACGTCAGCTTGACCGTTCGGCCGCCTTCGACCGGATAGTCGTAGTCGATGGTCGCCCAGGCGGGGAAGGTTTCCGGGTTGATCTCGCCCGAAGCGGCCTTCACTCGGGTCGGCAGCGCCAGCTTGGCGGCGCGGAACGCCATGTTGGCGGTGTGGCAGGCCATGTCGCCCATCGCGCCGGTGCCGAAATCCCACCAGCCGCGCCAGTTGAAGGTGTGGTACGTGCCGCCGCCCTTGTACGGGCGGAACGGCGCGGGGCCGAGGAAGCAGTCCCAGTCGAGGGTGTCGGGGACGGGGTCGGAGCCTTCGGGGCGGGCGACGATCTTCGGGGCCTGCGGCCAGACGGGGCGGTTCGTCCAAACATGGACTTCGGTCACGTCGCCGATCGCGCCCCCATGCACCAGTTCGACCGCCGACCGCAGGCCGTTCTCGGCCGAGCCTTGGTTGCCCATCTGCGTGACCAGCTTCTTCTCGGCGGCCACTTGGCGCATCAGCCGGCATTCGTACGGCGTGCGGGCGAGCGGCTTCTGCACGTAGGCGTGCTTGCCCATGCGCATGGCCATGAGGGCGGCCGGCGCGTGCGTGTGGTCGGGCGTGCTGACGACGACGGCGTCGATGCCCGACTCCATCGTTTCCAAGAGCTTGCGGAAGTCGCGGAAGCGCTTCGCCTTGGCGGCGATGTTCGACCCCTTCTCGGCGTCGGCGACGAAGCCGTCCATCATGTTTTCGTCGCAGTCGCAGATCGCCACCACGTCGCCGACGTTGGCGGCCTGCAGAGCGTCGGACCGCCCCTTCCCGCCGACGCCGATACAGGCGATGCGCAGCCGTTCGTTCGCGGACGCGCCGAACAGGTTCCGTGACGCGCCGCCGAAGGTCCACAGGCCGGCCGCGCCGGCGGCCGCGCCGCGGACGAAGCCGCGACGATTCATGTTGCTCATGGCAGTTCCCTGATAGTGAGATCGAAGCTGCTGGAACGTGGGCTGTCCCTACCCCGTCAGCATGGGAATCCCGCCGCCGAAGGGCAACCGCGCGTCCGAGGGATTCCGCGACCCGTCCGACGCCGGTGGAAGAGGTCCTACGAACAGCGGCGGGGACGTGCGGGGATCACTGGCCGTCGTCGACCGACACGGTGGCCTTTTCGAGTTCCTTCGCCCGGCCTTTCCACGCCGCGTGGCCGAAGCCGGCGACGTATCCAAGCCCGGCCGTAACGACGAGTTTGATGATCTCGAAGAGTTTGTCGACTTGTCCGGCCGCCAAGAACAACCCGCTAAGAGCGAGGATAAACAAACAGGCGATGCCGAGAACCGTGGTGAACGATTGGTGGAACGCCGCGGTCGAGGCGGCTTGCGACGTGGCATCGGTCTGTGCCACCGCCACCACCGCAAGCTGAATCTCTCGTTCAGCTCGGATCTCCTCACCCCGGATTCTGAGGGCGCGGTCGATCGTTTTGGGAGGCAGGTTCACCGCTTTCTCACCGGAGGCGACAGCCCGTGACACGCGTTGAAAATACCTGGCGAACATCTTCAATTCGGGGGGCGCGCCCCGCTCGGCCGCGTCGACGGTCGGCGGCTTGGCTTGCGGCTCGAGGGGCGCTTCAGGATTTGGCGGAGCCGCCCCGTCCGGCGGCGGCAATGGATCGTTCGGTAGAGGAAGTTGCGCCATGAAGACCCGATGCCTTTCGCTTCGTCAGACGAACACGGTTCAAGACTTTCCGCACCGTTTCCGCGACGGACTTCCCGATCTCCCGCCGCATGACGAGGTTGCCGAGGACGAAAGCCCGGCCGACCAGTTCTTCCTCTTGCGGCGACTTGGACTTGTGCAGTCTGGCCCCGACGAGAAGCTGAGCGGCGGCGGCCGTCTTGCGCATGTCCATCGTCGTCTCGCCGGACGTCACCGTGCGTCCCATGTGCCGCAGAACAATCTTGTACTTCATGGCCGGACACCACTCAAAAAGCAAAAATCAAAGCAAAAGCAACCCGAGCGGGCAACGCTGCAAGTACTATCGGCAATCCTATACGACGCAACCCAAGATTCCATCCTTCGGACGGCCGCCGCGACGAAACAACGACGGGAACGATCGTCGGAAGGTTCGGTTGCAGCGGCCCTACGGCCCGTCGGGTTCTCGAACGAGACGTTTTGACGGATGCGACGGCCGCCGTTCGTCAACGCCGCGCCCCACCTTCGCCCCGCTCCTGATTTCCGAACTGATTTCCGAACGGAGGTCCGCCCATGCCTGACACCGTCCTCACACCGTCCTCACAGTCGACCACACCGGAAAGCCAACGGCTTGGCAATCGGCACCGGCGGAAGTCCCTCGTCGAGAAGTTATTTCGCCTTTTCGTGCCAACTTGCGGTTGGTAAACAGCGCGTCAGACGAATGGGTTTGGCGCTCGGCCTCTTCCGGGATGAGGTAAGGGGAAAAGAAAGGAGGGGACCGGTGAAGTCTATCAGGCTCGTCATCCGGTTTTCACCATCTCGCTGAGCATGGTGGTTTCCTGGAACAAGCGACGGTAACCGCGAGTTCCACCGTCCGCTCGGTTGGCAACCGGGCGAGCGGCCTCTTTCTTGCAATTATAGCACGACTCGACCGAAAATTTAAGGGCATGAACAAAGAAGTGAAGCAAGGCCGAGCGCCGCCGAGCGAAACCGATGTCCTTCGCCGCCAAGTCTACGGAGGGATTCCCATGACGTTCCATCAATCGGTCTTCCTTGTTCTTCCTCTGGCTTCCGCCGCCGCCGCGGCGGAACCGTCTTATCCGCCGCTGCGGGTCGACGCCGCCGGCTTCGGGAAGAATATTCAGCGGACGATGCGGCTGCTGGCGACCAGCACGGCTGCAAAACCCAACGAAGTGCGCATCCTATTCTACGGCCAGTCGATCACCGAACAGAACTGGACGCCGGCCGTCGTCGCCGACCTGAAAGCCCGCTTTCCCCACGCCCGTCTTATCACCGAAAATCGATCGCTGGGGGGCTTTTCCTCGCAGCTTTTGGTCAAGACGGCCGACTCCGATCTGTTCCCGTTCGAGCCTGACTTGTTGATCTTCCACGTCTACGGAGCGCACGACAAGTACGAAGACATTCTGCGGCGGGTGCGCGAACGGACGACCGCCGAGATTCTGCAACAGACCGACCACGTGACGAAGCCGGCCGACTTCACCGAAGAGACCGATCCCGAGAAGCTGCCGCCGCGCGGCGACCATTGGGACGCCTTCATGAATCACAACTGGCTGCCGACGCTGGCGCGGAAGTATCACACCGAACTGTGCGACCAGCGGGCGTTGTGGAAAATCTATCTCACCTCGAACAAACTGGAACCGCGGGCGCTGCTCGGCGACGCCGTCCATCTGAACGCGCACGGTGAGTTTCTGATGGGCGAATGCGTGAAGTCTTACCTGCGGTACGATCCGTCGCTGGGGCCGTCGCCCGCCGAGGAATGGGTGAAAACCTACGCGGTCGGCAAGGATTTGAACTGGACCGACGGCAAATTGCGGCTGGAGTTCGAGGGGTCGCGGGTGGACGTGCTGTTTCAGAGGGGTAAGACGCCGGAGCTTCCGGCGGCCGCCGTGACCATCGACGGCGCGAAACCGTCGTCGTTCCCCGGCACGCTTGCGCCGACGCGGGCGCTGGCGACGCCGGGCGGGAAATGGCCGGTGGTCGCCGGGTTCGGTTGGACGAAGCCCCCCGTGGCGGAAGATTGGACGATGAATGTGAAGAAGGATCCCGCCGACGACAAAGTTCTTACGTTCACCGTCACGGGTTCGGCGACGGGGCCGGACGGCTCGGGGCGGTCGGATCGGCCGTTCGTTTCAAACTCCGGGCGGCTGGCGATCGAACCGGAACACTGGCAGGTCGAGTACGCCTTGGCGTTGGCCCAAGTGAAGCCCGTGCCGGACTCGTTCACTGTGCGCTGGTCGATGGCGTCTTACGCCGTCGATGAGTTCAATTCGCCGGCAGCGACCGACGGACGCACCACGATGCTGGCCCGCGGACTGCCGCCGGGCCGTCACTTGTTGGAAATCGTCGGCTCGCCGGAGACGCCGATCGCCGCGATCCGCGTCCACCGGCCGCCGCTGGTTGCACGTTGATCATAGCCCGCCGCGCGAGCAAGGGATTCCGACTCCTTCGTCTTCGGCGCGCCGTGAGTTTCGGAATCCCT
>JBOFFD010000035.1:0-8440 GCA_051648425.1 Planctomycetia bacterium | reverse complement strand
GGCCGGCGCCGTCGATCGGCTTGACGGTGGCGGCCACGCGCCGTTCGTCGGCGTCGTATTCGATCACCGGCTGAAGGTACTCGACCGGCGAGGCGACCACCAGTTCCAACGGCGCTTCGTCGACAATCTGGTCGCCCACTTTCAGCTTGAGCCGCAGCACGCGGTCGCGGACGGCGAGGTCGGCGCCGGCCTCCCACGCGACGGGGACGACGGTCGCGGTTTCGGCCAAGGCCAGCGGAACCTCGGCGGCCAGCGTCCGGCCCGACGCCTCGCCGGTCTCGATCAAGAGTTGAACGGCGAGCGCCCCCGGCGCGTTCTTGCGCACCGCCAGCGCCAGTGGGGCGGCGTCGTTGGGGAAAAGCTCCAGCCGGCCGCCCAGGCCGGGGCGGCGGGGCAGCGGTCGGCCGCGCCACGTCAGCACGAGTTCGGCGGGGGGCAGTTCGGCGGGTTCCAGGCGGACCGAAAGTGGTAACCAGTCGCTGGCGCCGTCCGACCATTCGACCCGCGCCGGCAGGACGGTCGCGATCGCTTGGTTGCCGCCGGCGACGCGGCGAAGCTGCACCTTCGCGACGAAGGCGGCCCCCGGTGTGGAGCGGGGAAGCGGGAAGCGGAGGCGGGCGTCGGGCGAAACCGGTTCGCCGCCGGTCGTCACCAGGAACTGCTCGCGTTGGCGCTGCCAGTCGAGGACGAGGGCGGCCGTTTGGTCGGCGGGAACCGAATCCGGTGGTTGGTCGACGGCGGAGAGCTTCAAGTCGATGGTGGCGGTTTCACCGAACGGCACCGCCAGCAGGTCGCTGCCGACGAGCGTCCAGCGGGGTTTAGGGGCCGGCGGGGGCGTCTCGCCGCGCGCCCGCAGTTCGGCTTCGACTCGGCCGCGCAGTTTGGCGGAGGCCGGTTCGGGCAGCGAGGCGTCGTCGGCGGCGAAGCGCGTCTGCTGCCAACGCAGTCGTTCGGTGCGCCACCGTCGGCGACAGTCGACGAGCACGGCGTCGCCCGGATCGTCGCCTTCCGCTGCGAAGCCGGCGAGCAGGAAGTGCCGCAACGCTTGAGAAAAAGCAGGGTCGGCGGCGTTCGCGCCGCTGGGGCTTGGGTCGGCGGCTGCATTGGATTGGGCCGCGAGACGACTGGTCCGCTCGACGGCGCGGTGCAGCAGGCCGAGCATTTGGACGCCAGCGGCGGCACGCGCCGTCCGTAGATCGGTCTGATTGCGAAGGCGGCCGACCGTCAGGGGGTCTTCGTCGGTCGGTTGGAGTTTCCGCAGGGCGGCGTTGACGGCGTCGGCCCCCGGCACGTCGCCGAGCAGTGCGGCCAACGCCGTCAGTGGGAACGGATCGGCCAAGGCGTCGGCGCCCGCTTTGGACGAGTCGACGGCGTCGCGGCCGCCCACCGGGGCCAGCAAGGCGCCGGCGTCGTCGGAGCCGTTGGCCAACCGGCTGAGATATTCGCGACGACGGGCGCCGTCGAGCAGCGCGACCTGGAGCGCCGCCCGCAACCGGCGGGTCGCTTCGCCGGGGGTCGACTCTTCCAACGACCGGCGCACCTGCTCACGCAGCGCCCGGGCCTCTTCGGCGGCGGCTTGCAGCCGGCGTTCCGACGGGCCGTCGGCGACCACGCCGAGGGCGTCGAGGAAACGGTTCAGATGGTCGACGTCTTCGCGGCGGCGGGGCCGTTCGCCGGGGTCGGCGCCCAGCCAACGGACGAGGTCGCCCACGGCCGGCGCCGTCCGGGCGATTTCGTTCCAGTCGGCCTCCACTCGCGCGGCGGCCGCGCCGGCGGTCCGATACGCCTGCAACGCCTGCTGCACGCGGGCGGTCGATTCGACGACCCGGCCGAGCCGCAGCGCGACCTCGGCGGAGCGCCGCAGCCGATCGCCCTTTTCGACGTCGGCTTGCACGAACCGCCATGCGAACGGCGGCTGCGGAGCGGCGACCAGTTCCCCCAACACCCGCGCTTGCAGCAACAGGGGAACGGCGTCCGGCTCAACCCACTGTTCCCCGTCTTTAGAGCGGTGGAACTCGGCGGCCCAGGCCAGCAGTTCGGTTTCGACGGTGCGCTGGTCGGCGGGCAGCTCGGCCGCCGCCTGGCGGGCCTTCGCGCCCGGCTGGGCTAGCAACGCCTGCACGACGGCCCGCGCCGCCGCCGTCGGGTCGACCGGCGCGGCGGGCGGCGTTGCGGCTCCGGGGACGGCAACAGCGCCTGGAGCGGGCGCGATTGGAACGGGCGCGACGGGAACGGGCGGCGGTGGGCCGGCGGGCGGCAAGTGGAACGTCGGTTCGACGACGGCCGGGAAAGCCGTCTGGGCGGCTTGCAGCAGGGCGTCGGGGTCGGGGGGCGTCATGCGTCCGGCCTGTCCTGCCAGAAGCAGGGTTTCGTCGCGTTGCAGCCGGCGAGCCGTCGCTGCCAGCGTGCGCGGGTGTTCAAGGCCGGCCGGCCCGTCGGTCAACTCGGCGAACCGTCGCCAGCGGGCCGACAGTTCGGCGATCAGTTCGGTGGTTGGCTTCGCCGCCGGCGCGGTGGGTTTCGGCGCGTCTTTAGCGGCGGCCTCTTTCGCAGCGGCTTCCTTGGTCGCTTCAGTCGTCGCCACTACGGCCGACTTGTTCTCGGCGGTCTTCAACGTAGTGGCGGCCTTGGCGTTCTTTTCCTCCTCCGCTTGCTTCCGCGCGACTTCCTCCTCGGCGGTGCGGGCGGCGGGGTCGATCAACAGGTCGCCGGGGGCGACGGTCGCATCGACCAGCACCAGCGGAAAGTCGCCCGAACCGTACTGCAAGACGAGCGGCGCCTGCACGACGCCGCCGCGGAAATCGAGCGACCAGCGAGACACCCGCTGTTGGACGAACTCGGCCAGTTCGCGGGCGGTGACGACGCCGTCGCCTTCGCCGCGGGCCGGGTCGGCTTGGTCGGCCGCCTTGCCGCCGCGAAAGCCGTAGGCGCACGCCAAGGCGAACGCGGAGCGCTTCCAGGCGGGCGAAGTCCACGCCGGCTGCGCTTCGCCGGAACCGACGACCACCCAGAAACCTCCGGCGTCTTGCGCAGCGTCGGGGTCGGTCGTCGCGTCGGCGGCGGGTTTGGGCGGGGGGCTTTTGGTCCAGCGGTCGAATTCCGCCTGCACGTGGGCGGGGAAGTCGTTGCCGAGCATTCCCAGGCTAAGGTCGCCGCCCACACGGCCGGCGTCGAGCACCAGCAGCTTGTTGCGAGCGGGGCATTTCCACATCCGCTCGAAGACCGCCGCCAACCGGTAGCCGTCGGCGGGGGCGGCGGCGTCGGCGTGCAACAGCCAGCCGCCTTCTTCATCGGAGACGCCGTGGGCGCTGAGAAAGACGACGGCCGTGTCCTCGCGGACGGCGGGAATCTTCTGTTGAAAGAAGGTCTCGAAGCCACCGGCCGTTTGGAGGTTGGTGGTGTCTTGAACGGCGGACCAACCAGCGCGGCGGAAGGCGTCGTTGATCATGACGGCGTCGTCAAGGCCGAAGTCGTTCGGCGGGACGCGCGGCGACGAATAGTCGGTGACGGCCCAGGCCGCGGCCCAGGTCGACATCTTCGGACGGGGCGTCGGAAGCGACAGAACATAGGCCAAGAGGGCGACCAACACCCCCAACAAAACGATGGGGGCGAAGAGATTGAACCAGCGGGGGCCGTGGCGGTCGCGCACCGACGCTTTGCCGCCCTTGAAGCGTTGCGATCGGCTGGAGGCGGAGGGTGGACGTTCCTCCGGCGAACTGGAACTGGAACCGCCGTCGTCGTTACTCATGGGGCGTCTTCTCCGCCGGACCGGCGGCCGTGGCGACCGCTACACGCATCCGAACCAAAATTATAAAGTCTTGACGTGGCGTCCGCCAGTCGCCGCCCCTGTCGCCCGGCGACGCCGGCCGCGCGATAGACGAAGGCGGCATCCGACCGCGACGAGGGCTTCATGTTATCCAAGGCCGTCCATTGGTGGGAAGGAATGTTGGTGCTGCCGCACCACTTCCAGGCGGCGCAGGCCCACCTCCTCGACGTCGTGGCGTCGGTCAACGACTGGCGGCACGGCTACGGCTACGGCCTTCGCGCGTTCGAGTTCCTGCCGGAGGCCCTACCGCAGTTCGAGGTCCGCGTGCGTCGACTGCACGTCCGCCTTCGCGACGGTTCGATGCTTTGCGCGCCGGAAGCGGCTCATGTAAGCTCGCTCGACTTGAAGCAGGCCTTCGACGACGCCCCGGTGGTTTACGTCCACGCGGCGGTGCCCGAAGAAGTGCTGGGCCGGGCGAACACGGTGCGGCATCAGGCGGCGGCGTCGAACGATCCGACCAAGCAGCCGCCGACCGACGTTCGGTATCTCGTCGGCAGCGAAGATTGGGAAGACCGTAACACCGCCGGCAACCCGCGCCCGGTCGACGTCCAACGGCTGAACGCCCAGCTTCTGCTCGAGCCGTCGACCGAACCGCGGTCGGGGTATGAATCGCTGCCGATCGCGCGACTGCGCCGCAGCCAGCGCGAAGGCGTTCCCGAGATCGACCCGCAGTATATTCCCCCGCTTCTTAGCTGCGACGCCTGGCCCGGTCTTAAAGACGGGATCTTAGGCGCGGCGACGGCGTCGCTGGGCGCGTTCATCAAGTCGCAGGCCGACTACCTGATGACGCACGGCGGCTGGAACGAGGCGAACCAGGCGCCGATCCGCAAGGCGATCCACAAGCTGGGGATCGTCAACGGCGCCTACCCGTATTTGGCGCAGCTCGTCGCCGCCCGCAACATCCACCCGTTCCTGGCGTACACCGAACTGTGCCGGCTGTGCGGCCAGTTGGCTCTCTTTCGGCCCGATTGGATGGCGCCCGAACTGCCGCTGTACGACCACGACGACCTGGGGCGGGTGTTCGGCGCCGTTCGGCTGGACCTCGACCGCGTGCTGCGCGACGAGGGGCCGGCGGTGAAGGTGCAGCGGTTTCCTTTCACCGGCGTCAACGACTGGATGGAAGTCTCGCTCGATCCGAAATGGCTCGACGGGCGGTACGGCTTCTTCGTCGGCGTGCGCAGCGACATGCGCCCCGAAAAGCTCGAGATGCTTTTCAGCGACCGCTGGCTCGACTGGAAGCTGGGGGCCGCCCGCACCATTCAACAGATTTATTTCAACCGCGAGGCGGGGTTGGCGTTGGCGCGCGTGCAAGGGGTGCACCCGGTGCTGCCGGCCCTGGCGAGCGTGACCTACTTCCGCGTCGACGCCCAAGGGCAATATTGGCAGCAGGCGTTCGACAACCGCACGCTGGCGCTGAAAGTGAACCCGACGTACCTCCGCGGGCTGCCGGTCGGGCAGAACGTGATGACGGTGATCGATCCGAACCAGAAGCCGCGCGATTTGGCGCTGGAACTCTTCGTGGTGGAAAATGACTGACGGCTACGCCGCGCGCGTCTACCCGACGCTGCTCTACGTCTTAGACCTGCTGGACGCCATCGCCGCCCGCCACGCCCCCGGGCCGGCGGACGTCGAACCGCGGCTGAAGGCGATGCTGGGACAGCTCAAGGCCGACCAATCGTTGGAGGCGGGCGAGTCTGATTTGGTCTTCCGGGCGTTGGTCTACTGGACCGATGAAGTGCTGGCGAACTCGTCCTGGGATCAACGGCAAAGCTGGCGCGACAACTACCTCTTGGAGTTCACCTACTTCCAACGGGCGGTGAGTTCGGAAGACTTCTACGTCCAAGGCGGCAAGGCGAAGAACCTGACCCGGCCCGACGCGCTGGAAGCGTTTTTTCTTTGCGTGTCGCTGGGCTTCCAGGGAGTGTATCGTTCGGGGTCGACGTGGAATCCGCAGGCCGCACCCGCGGCCGTCCCGCCGCCGGCCGCTCCGGTTCAACAAGCGCCGCCGCCGCCGAGCGCCGCTGCCGCCTTCCCGCACGCGGCCCCGCCGGCGGCTCCCCCCGCCGGCGCGGGCGCCGACTGGTGGCAGTCTCAGGCCGGGGCGCCCGGTGGCGGCAATCCGTTTTCGGCCAACGCCTTCCCGCCGCCGCCCGCCGCCCCCGCGCCGCAGGTCGGAGCCTTCGGCGAAAGCGTCTGGGAGTTCAACCAGCGCGGAACCCCCGCGCCACCGCCGGCGGCCCCACCCGCGCCGGTCTACGCGCCGCCGCCCCCCGCCTACGCCGCGCCGCCGCCGGCCGCCGTGAACCCCCGGACGGCGCCGCCGCCGCGTTCGTTGCGGGTGGGCGTCGAACTGCCGCCGACCCTCGCCGAGTGGACGGCCCCGGTCTTCCGCCAGGTGGCCCCGCGCAAGATCGACCCGTACTCGCCCGTCTCGCCGCCCGATTCGCAGCGCGACGCCCGCCCGCTTTCCGGCCACGAGTCGCTGCTGCGGGCGATGACCGTCTTCACCTGGCTGTCGCTCGGCGCGATCGTACTGACGGTGGTGTGGCAGTTCCGGTGAGTGATGTCGACCGCCCGAACGACGAAGCGCAACGTAGGGCGAACCTCCCGGTCCGCCCTACGTTTCGGAAGCAAGTGCATCGCTGCCGTTAAGAAAGCAGCCCCTTCAGAACCAGCGCTTCGCCGGCGGGGCCGATGAGGCGTTCTTTGAGGCCCTGGTGCGGGTACGACATCTTCCAGGGGTCGATGCCCAAGAGGTGTAAGACGGTGGCTTGCAAGTCCTGCACCCGCACCGGATCCTTCGCGATGCTGTAGCCCAGTTCGTCGGTCTCGCCGTAGGCGACGCCTTTCTTCACGCCGGCGCCGGCCATCCAGATCGAGTAACAGGCCGGGTGGTGGTCGCGGCCGAGGAACTTCGAGCCGCCGCGGGCTTCGTTCATCGCCGTTCGGCCGAACTCGCCGCCCCAGATCACAAGCGTTTCGTCCAACAGGCCGCGCTGCTTCAAGTCGGCGAGCAGCGCCGCCGACGCCTGGTCGACCTGCTTAGTCTTCGTCGGCAGGTGGTTGACGATGTCGTCGCCGGCGCCGGTGCCGTGGCAGTCCCAACCCCAGTCGAAAAGCTGCACGTACCGCACCCCGCGTTCAATCAGTCGGCGGGCCAAGAGGCAATTGTTGGCGAACGACGACGCCCCCGGCTCGGCGCCGTACAGTTTGCGGATTTCCTCGGGTTCGCGGCGCAGGTCCATCGCGTCGGGCACCGCCGCCTGCATGCGGAAGGCGAGTTCGTACTGCTCGATGCGGGTGCGGGTTTCCGGGTCGCCGTACTGGCCGAGTTCCAGGGCGTTGAGTTCGTTGAGGGCGTCGAGGCTGCGACGGCGGTCGTCGCGCGATACGCCGGCGGGGTCGGTGACGTACAGGATAGGGTCGCCGGTGGTTCGGCACTGTACCCCTTGATGCACCGACGGCAGGAAGCCGCTGCCCCACAGGCTTTTGCCGCCGGTGGGGTCGGTGCCGCCGCTGACGAGCACGACGAAGCCGGGCAGTTCCTGGCTTTCGGTCCCCAAGCCGTACGTCGCCCACGAGCCGATGGCCGCTCCGCCCGGCCGCGGCGACCCAGTGTGCAGCAGCAACTCGGCGGGGGCGTGATTGAACTGGTCGGTGGTCATCGTGCGGATGATCGCCAGGTCGTCGGCCATCTTAGACAGGTTCGGCAAAAGTTCGCTGATCCACGCCCCGCTCTGGCCGTGTTGGGCGAACTTATACGGCGTCCCCAACATCAACGGCCGACCTTTGATGAACGCGAACCGTTGGTTCTTCAGCAACTCTTCCGGGCAAGGTTGCAGATGGTGTTCGACGAGCTTGGGCTTCCAGTCGAATAGTTCCTGCTGCGGCGGGCCGCCCGACATCGAAAGGTAGATGACGTGCTTGGCCTTGGCGGCCGCGGCGTTGACGGCGCCGGGGGGCAGCAGGCCGTCGGCGGTCGCCGCCTGCAAGCGGGTCGACCCCGTCAGCCCGGCGAGCGCCGCCGCCCCCAGACTGAAGCCGCCGTTGTGAAGAAAGGCGCGACGGGTCGCCGCCTTCGCCCGCGCCGCCCGCAGCCGTTGATGAAGATCGCCCATCGTCTTACTCCGGATCTTAGGTAGCGGCCGTACGTCGTTTCCGTCGAATCTTAGAGTCAGTTTTTCGTTAAGACGCCGTCGAGGTTCAACAGGACGTTGGCGACCACCGTCCAGGCGGCGGCTTCGGCCGGGTCGACGCCGGCGGGCAGCGGGCCCAGCGGTTGGGTGGCGGCCGACTTCGCGGCTTCCAGGTCGCCGCGGTAGCGGGCGAGTTGGGCGTCGACCAGTTTGACGAGGGCGGTCACTTGTGCGTCGGTCGCGGGCCGACCGGTGCAAAGCCGTAGGCCGAAGGCGGCGCGGTCGGCGGCGGTCGATCCGCCTTCCTTCAGCAACCGTCGGCCGAGTCCCTGCGCCGCTTCGACGTACACCGGGTCGTTCAAGGTGACGAACGCTTGCAGCGGCGTGTTGGTGCGGATGCGGCGGATGGTGCAGTTTTCGCGGCTGGGGGCGTCGAACGCCGCCATCGACGGGTACGGGACGGTGCGCCGCCAGAAGA
>JBOFFD010000034.1:0-2420 GCA_051648425.1 Planctomycetia bacterium | reverse complement strand
AGAAACTGGCCGCCGTGCCGTTTGGCGAGCAGCCAGTTGAACAACGCCGTGCGGACGCCGCCGATGTGCAAGTAACCCGTGGGGCTGGGGGCGAACCGTGTACGAACCGTCATTGACCGTGCCGTCCTTCCTTGCGAAGCCGTTCCAAGAGGAAAAAGGATACGGGGCCGCCTTCGGAAGAGAAGTTTTTCCGCCGGATTCCCCACCGCCTACAGTCCGGCGGATGTCGTGGACGAAGCGGTTCGAGAAGGAGTGATTGGACATGCCGAGAGCGGTTTGGAACGGCGTCGTCGTTGCGGAGGCCGACGCTTGCGTGGTGGTCGAGGGGAATCAGTATTTTCCGTCGGCGTCGATCCGCAAGGAATACTTCGCCCCCAGTGCGACGCACACCACCTGCCCGTGGAAGGGCGTGGCGAGCTATTACACGCTGACGGTCGGCGGCGCGGAAAACAAAGACGCCGCCTGGTACTACCCGGAACCGAAAGACGCCGCGAAGGAGATCGCCGGGCACGTGGCGTTTTGGAAGGGCGTGAAGGTCGAGGTGTGACGCCGGCGCCGCTGCGGAAAGCGGCGGCTAACAAAAGTGTTTCCGACGGCCCACACGTCTTCGGCCGTCGGATTTCTCTGGCGAAAACTCTTGCGTTTTTCGGCGGCTTCGATTATTTCGTCGGCCGTTCTAAGTTCCATGCCGCGACGTCCCACCACTTCAGACGCACCCCAAGACCGACGTTCGGTTTTCGTTTTTCGAGTCGCGCGGGACGTTCGACAACGACGTTCCGAGTCGGGGGTGCAGCGTGCGAACGCTTATTGCAATGATCGCGTCGATCGGTTTGGGTTCCTGCGTCGGCTGCAATTCGTGCGCGCCGGGCTACAGTTGCGTGAACAGCAAGGTCAGCGTCGAATCGCCGGCGCTGGCGGGGTCGGCGAAGATCGGCGGCGGCCAAGGGTCGGCCGTCGTGGCGTCGCCGCTGGCCAACATCTCGGCGTCGGCAGACGGCCGACGGGGCGCGAACATCACGGCCCAAGGCGCGAACGGCGGCGTCGTGCAGACCGATCTCGGCTCCGACGATTCGGGCGTCCGGCAGGCGTCGTTCACCGTCGCGCCGCCACCCGCCGCCGAGGGGGCGGCGCCCACCCAAACGCAGACCGCCTACCCTTCGCTGACCAACCTGGACGAGTTCGTAAAGACAAAGTCGAAGTCGTCGACCGCCGCCACGTCGAAGTCGGCGAAGAGCCCCACTGGTCTCGCCATTCCGCCGTCGACCACCGGAACCGGCGTCGCCCGCTGACCGCCTCAACGGGCGGGGATGCGCCACAGCTTCAGCATGTTGGTGGCGAACGGCGTGCCGTCGTTGAGGCCGAAGGTGATCGCCACGTCTTCGCCGACGGCGACGACGCCCGTCTCCAAGCACGCCTTTTCGACCTGGCGGACGACTTCGTCCAAGCCCAACGGCGGCGTGCCCAGCACCGGCCGCACGCCCCACAACAGGGCCATGCGGTTGCGGACCGTTTCACTGCGGCTGAAGCCAAGGATGGCGGCGTTGGGACGGAAGGCCGACACCAGCGCCGCGCTGCGGCCCGATTCGGTGAAGACGGCGACCGCCTTCAACGGCAGGTCGACCGCCGCCCGCGCGGCCGCCACGGCGATGGCGTCGCCCATCTCGCCGCGCGCCACGGTCTTGATGCCCCGCACCATGCCGGGGGGCGTGGTCGCTTCGACTTCCGAAATGATCCGGGCCATCGTGGCGACCGCCGCCGCCGGGTACTTGCCCGCCGCCGACTCGGCCGACAGCATCAATGCGTCGCTGCCGTCCAGCACCGCATTGGCCACGTCCGACACTTCCGCTCGGGTCGGCCGCGGCTGCGTCACCATCGATTCCAGCATCTGCGTCGCGGTGATGACCGGCTTGCCGCGCTGGTTCATCGCCTTGATGATCCGCTTTTGCAGCATCGGCACCTTTTCGGGGCCGACCTCCACCCCCAGGTCGCCGCGCGCCACCATCGCGGCGTCGGCGGCGTCCGCAATCGCGTCCAAATGTTCGATCGCATGCGGTTTTTCGATCTTGGCGACGACCGGCACCGTCCCCATGTACTTCTTCGCTTCCAGAATATCTTCCGCCCGCCGGACGAACGACACCGCGAAGAAGTCGACCCCCAGCTCGCGCGCGAACGCAATGTCCGCCTTGTCCTTCTCGGTGACGGCGGGCGTCGACAGTTCCACCATCGGGACGTTCAGTCCCTTGCGGCTTTTGAGGAAACCGGCGTTGCGGGCGCGGCAGTAGATGACGTCGCCCTCGATCCGTTCGACGGCCAGTTCCAAGAGGCCGTCGTCGATGAAGATCGACACCCCCGGCCGGACGTCGTTCGGCAGGTCGGCGTAGTTGGTGCCGACGAGCTGGGAAGTTCCCATCACCGTACGG
>JBOFFD010000033.1:0-11168 GCA_051648425.1 Planctomycetia bacterium | reverse complement strand
ACCCCCCCCCTTTTTGAAAAAGTTGGACGCGAGGCGGGCCGGACGAGGAACGCCGGCCGTCATTCATAGTCGAAAGTGTGAGTGCGAGAGATTCAGCGGAGCGCCTACGACGGAACTCGAAGGCGACGCCTTCCAATAGAAAGCGTAACCGAGCGCGGTCGGGATGTCAATTCAAAGAGTAAGGTCGACGTAGGATTCTACAAAAATTTGAACCGCCGGCGTTGAGCGACCGAGTATGAATGAATCGTCGTTGTTTGAAAGATGGACGATGAAAGCACGAAAGATCAATTCGACGACGAACTGTATTATATTACGTCGGCATGGATGTAAGTAGTACCGCGACGGCTCGCACGCCGTGTCCGCTGGCACCTACAGCCTACTTACATCCATGCCGGCGTAATAAGTAGGATTCCCGGGGAAATGGCCGACGGCGGGTTCGATTCGCGCACTCGATCGTTCAGACGAACCGCGGCCGTCGGTGGCGCGCGCGGCGGCCGGCCGGGTTCCGTCGGCCGACCGATCGCGCGCCGCCGGGTCCGCCCCGCCGCCGGCGGTCTTGGCGACGTCGGTGGGCCGCCTACCATACCGACGGCGACGGACGGTTCGTTCTCGCGATCGGCAAAGTCGCCGCAATCGGACGAGGTTTCGCCGCCGCCGCGTTCGATTCCCGTGGTCGACGCGGATGGTGTGAACGCCGACCCGCCGAGCGGTCGACGTTGAGGCGGCAGGGACGACGGCCTTCCGCCGCCGTCTTCGGTTCGTGGGTTCGGTTCGAGAGGAACGCCGCCGATGGCGACTGATCTGCGGTTGCGCGAGACGATTCCGGACATCACCGACCGTCTGTTGGCGACTTACGCCGAATGCGGCCCCATCCACCACCTCGACCATTTTCCGCTGCCCAACCGCGACGCCGTCGTTCAAATCCTGGACCACCTGCGCGAAATCCTCTACCCCGGCTTCGGCCACCGCCAGAACCTTCACATGAGCAACGTCGAGTTCATGGTCGGCGACCTGCTCGTCGGCCTGCACGACCTGCTCACCGAGCAGATCGCACGGGCGCTACGCCACGACTGCTGCGAGGAAACCGGCGCCTCGGTGGAAGACTTCCACCGCTTGGGCCAACAGCGGGCGGTCGATTTCCTAGAGACGCTGCCCGACATCCGCCGCGTGCTGGCCGACGACGTGCAGGCCGCCTACGACGGCGACCCCGCCGCCCGCGGCCCCACCGAGTGCGTCGCCTGCTATCCCGGCGTCGAGGCAGTCACGGTCTTCCGCATCGCCCACGAACTGCATCGCCTAGCGGTGCCGCTCATCCCGCGCATGATGACCGAACACGCCCACTCGAAAACCGGCATCGACCTCCACCCGGGCGCGACCATCGGTCGGCGGTTCTTCATCGACCACGGCACCGGGGTGGTCATCGGCGAAACCTGCGAGATCGGCGACAACGTCAAAATCTATCAGGGCGTCACCCTGGGCGCGCTCAGCTTCCCCACCAGCGAAGACGGCACGATCCTGCGCGGTCACAAACGCCACCCGACCATCGAAAACGACGTCGTCGTCTACGCCAACGCCACCATCCTGGGCGGCGACACCGTCATCGGCCGGCATTCGGTCATCGGCTCGAGCGTCTGGATCACCAGCAGCGTCGCTCCCGGCACGCTCGTCACCCTTGAGAAACCGAAGCTGCGCATCCGCGGCCCCAACGACCGCATCGCCCCGATCGAACCCGATTACATCATCTAAGAAACCGCGACCGTTTAAGAAAAGAACCATGTACGAAGAGCAAGTTCCCGACGGTGCGATGGAAATCTTCGACAACAGCTTTCCGCACCGCGAGTATGAAATCGAAATCCGCTGTCCGGAGTTCACCAGCGTCTGTCCTAAGACCGGTCAGCCCGATTTCGGCGTGTTGACGTTCACTTACATTCCCGCCGCCACCTGCGTAGAACTGAAATCGCTGAAACTGTACCTTCAAGGGTACCGGAACAAGGGCGTCTTCTACGAAAAGATCATCAATCTGATCTTGGACGATTTCGTCGCCGCGTGCAAGCCGCGGCGCGCGACGCTGGTGGGCGAGTTCACTCCGCGCGGCGGCATCTCCAGCCGCATTACGGTCCGCTACGTTGAAGCCGACGGCGCGGCGCGCGGCTGACCGGGGGCAGCGCATGACGACTGCGACCGAACGGAGTTTCGCCGACGCGGTGGCGGCCCATCAAGCCGGCGACCTGGCCGCCGCCCGCGAAGGCTACCGGCGAGTGTTGGAGGTCGACCCCGGGCACGTCGACGCGCTGCATCTGTACGGCGTCGTCGAGTTGCAGTCGGGCCGGGCCGACCAGGCGGTCGAGTGGATCGGCCGGGCCGCGAAGAAGCGTCCCGCCGAATGGTCGTACTGGTCGAATCTTTCAGAGGCGCTGCGCGGTGCGGGCCGACCGGCCGAGGCCGTCGCCGCGGCGCGGCAAGCCGTCGCTCTGAAGCCCGACGCGCCGTCGGCGGCGCAGCAGTTGGCCGCGTCTCACCTTGCCGCCGGCGACCCGGAATCGGCAGTCGCGCTTCTGAATTCCCTGCTGAAAACCCATCCTGACCATGTCGCGGCCCTCAACACTTTTTCGACCGTGTTGAAGGAGTTGAATCGACCGACGGAAGCGATCGCCGTCGCCCGCCGCGCGTTGGTCGTCGATCCTCGGTCGGTCGCCGCGCACGTCAATCTAGCACAGTGGCTGATGGAGCAGGGGGATTTCGCCGAAGCGGTCGAGCATGTTGAATCCGCCCTTCGGTTGGCGCCGAATTCAGCCGACGCCCGCAACATGAACGGGAACATCCTTCGCCGAACCGGCCGTCCAACGGAAGCGCGGCGGGAGTACTTCCGAGCGCTGCGGGCTAGGCCGAAAATGGCCGTCGTCTACTACAACCTCGGCCGGGCCGCCTACGTCGACGACCGCGCGGAAGAGGCGGCCGCCTGGTACACCGAGGCGGTGCGTCACGACCCGAAATCGGTCGACTTCCACACGGCGGCCGCCACCGCTTGGTGGGCGCTGGAAGAAGCGGAGGCGTCGCGGACCGAATGGCGGGCCGCCGCGGCGCTCGACCCGACGGCCGTCGAACCGCTTTTCGGTCTAGCGCGAATCGCGGCGGCGGAAGACCGCGCCGACGAGGCGGCTGGGCTTGTCGACGAAGCGCTGCGACGCCGGCCCACGCACATTCCCGGTCTGCTGTTCCGGGCCGATCTCTTGGAGCAAGCCGGGCGGGGCGACGACGCCGAGAGCGTATACCAATCGGTGTTGGACCTTGAGCCGACGAACCTGGGGGCGGTGGCCGGGCTGTCGCAGCGCGATCCGAGGGGCGTCGACCCGGAACGCCGGGGTATTCTGCGGCGCGTCATCGACGACCCCGACGGCCTGTTGGAACGGCGGGCGCGAGCGGCGTACGTCGCCGGCGCGGTCGACGAAGCCCAGGGCCGGCTTGAGTCGGCGGCCGCGATGTTCGAGGCGGCCAACCGCTGGAAACTGATCGGGCGACGGCGGCGCGGCGACCCTTACGATCCGGAGCGACACCTGCGGTTCACGGCCGGTCTGCGGGTGGCGTTTACGCCGGAACGAATCGCGGCGTTGCGGGCGGGCGGATCGGCGTCCAACCTTCCCATTTTCGTGTTCGGCCTGCCGCGGTCGGGCACGACGCTGCTCGAACAGATTCTGGCGGGCCACTCGAAGATTCACGGCGGCGGCGAGCGGAAGTTCGGCAGAAAGTCGTTCCAAGCGATCGCCACTGGCGAGCACGCCGACGAAATGGACTGCCTCGACCGCTGGCGCTCGGCCGGCCCCGACGACGTCACGCGTATCGCCGACCAACATTTGCAATGGTTGACGGCGCTTGAACCGACGGCCTCGCGGGTCGTCGACAAACTGCCCGACAACTATCTTTACATCGGCTTATTGCAAATCCTGTTTCCGAACGCATTATTCATTCACTCGCGGCGCGATCCGCGGGCGACGTCTTTATCGTGTTGGAAGACCGATTTCGCGCGAATCTTATGGTCCTGGGAGAAGTCGAACTTACAGCATCGCGTGGCGGAATACGCGCGCATGATCGAGGCGTGGTCGGCCGCGCCGCCGCCGCGAACGGTCGACGCCGATTACTCGGAGACGGTCGCCGACGTGGAGGCGGCCGCCCGCCGATTGATCGAAGCCTGCGGGCTGGACTGGGAACCGGCGTGCGTCGAATTCCATCGCACCGAGCGCGTCGTACGGACGGCGAGCGTTCGGCAGGTGCGACGGCCGGTCTACACCGATTCCATCGACCGCTGGCGACGGTACGAACCGTGGCTGGGCGACCTGTTCGCCGGCCTGCCGGCCGAAGCGCCCCGTCTGAAACCGATCGACTAACGCCGTCAGTGTTCCAACGTGCCGCGGGTCACGCCGATGCGGTTGGCGGCATTGAGCCGCCGCCAAACCGCGGCGCCGGTGGTCTTACCGTTCAGCAGGTCGCGGTAGGACTGAATGACTTCCAGCGTCTGCGCCGGCTTCTGAGCGAGCAATTCCAACCGAAAATCGCGGACGCCGGCGGCGTACAGTTCGGGATACACTTCCGCCCCGCTTTGCGGCGTCGCGTTGAACAGCGTGTTGCGACAGCCGACGTCGGCGCGCAGCGGATGCAAGACGCCGAGGCGGTCGCGCAGTTGGACGTCGTGGCGGTCGCACGGCCGGCCGCAGTTCGTCTTATTCGTGCCCGGCGACAACGTCGCGCAGTAGACGCAGTGCTCCATGTGAAACATCGGCATGTGCTGATGTAGCACCACTTCCAATCGGCCGGGCGGCACGGCCGCCGCCAGGGTGGTCAACTGCTCGCGGTTCAGATCGTAGCTGGCGGTCACGCGCTCGGCGCCGCGTTCCCTTAAGACGTCGACGGTCAAGTCGTTGGCGGCGTTCAGGGAAAAGTCGGCGACGACCGGCACGCCATGGTCGCGGCAGTAGAAAAGGCCGCCGAGGTTGCGGACGAGCAGGCCGTCGGGGCCGCTTTTCATCAGCGAACGGAAGATCGGTCCCTCGCCGGGCTTCTGAATGCGCGGCGTGGCGACGTAGATCGGCAGGCCGGCGGCGCGGGCGTCGGCCACCGCCGCCCGGTGGTCGCGGATGTCGTGAAAGTCGAGATAAACGCCGTCGACCGAATCCATCGCCGATTGCAGGATCGCCGTCAGTTGGGCGTGTTCACGGCAGAGGACGCGCAGCTTCGGTTCACCGAGGTCGGTCGTCGCCGAGGCGCGGCCGGCCGCTTCGTTTCTTAGACGCGGCAACAGAGGCTCCGCGGCGATGGTTCTAAGAGGTCGGCGGCGGCCTGATTCATCGAGCGCCTCGACGAGACGGCGTCGCAGCGCGCCTAAGACGGAAAGCGGCGCCATCGGTGCGCCGTCGATCGTTGCGTGAACTTCCGTCAGTTCGTAAACGGTGCCGCCCAGTCGGCCGAATTGCGCCGTCAGTGTTTCCGCCGTCAACGGGTGCTTGATCGCGGCGGCGAGCGGTTCGTCGGATTCGACGACCGCCGTGGCGCCGGAGGCCGCCCGCGCTTCCAGTCGCAGCGGCGCGCCGACGGCGGCGGCCGCCCACACTTCCACCGGCACCCGCCGTTTCGGTTCGTCGGTCTTAAACGACTGCTGCAACCGTTTGTTCAGTTCCGGGTCGTCGTTCTTCCAAATACGGTCGCCGACCGAGACGCGGTCGAAATCGACCGCCCCGTAGCCGAACGTGAGTTCCACCCGGCCCGATTCCGCCGGCTCGACGAGCGAGCGGCCGCGCACGAACACTTCGTACACCCGGCCGCCTTCCTCCGGTTCGTCGGGACGACCGCGATCGAACACCACGCCGTCGCCGCGCTTAATCGACGCTTCGAGTGTAAGAGCGACGCGGCCGCCGCCGACTTCCTCGACGACGCCCAACAGCACGCCGCGTTTGCGCGGCGCCCGGCCGTCGACCAGCGCCTTGTGATCGCAGCCGAGCATCCAGCCTTTGCTGAAGCCGCGCGAAAAGGACAGTTCCATTTCGGAAATCTGGCGACGTGTGAATTCAACCGGTCGGCCGGCGGCGGCCAAGTCGACGGCTTCTCGGTAATGGCGGGTGATGTTGGCGACGTATTCCGGGGTTTTCAGTCGCCCTTCGATCTTAAGGCTGGCGACGCCGAGCCGGGCCAGTTCCGGGACGAGTTCAAAGGCCGCCAAGTCTTGCGGACTGAGAACGTACTGCATGGCGCCCAGGTCGACGGGCCGACCGTCTGACACGACTTCATACGGCAGCCGGCACGATTGGGCGCACTGACCGCGGTTGGCGCTGCGGCCGCCCAGCGATTCGCTGGTGAGACATTGGCCGGAGTAGGCAACGCACAACGCCCCGTGGACGAACACCTCCAACGGCGTTTCAGTGTCTTTGCGGATGCGGCCGATTTCATCGAGCGACAGTTCGCGCGGCGCGACCACCCGCTTGCAGCCCAGTTCCTGCGCCAAGCGGATCGATTCTGCGCTGGACAGGGTCATTTGGGTGGAGGCGTGGACCGAAAGTTCGGGACAGATTTGGCGGGCCAGCCGGACGACGCCCAGGTCCTGCACGATGACGGCGTCAATGCCGGCGGCGGCGGCCGACCGCAGAATCGTTTCGACTTCCGGCAGTTCGTCGGCGAAGACGAGGGTGTTGAGGGTCATGTACCCTTTGACGCCGCGATGGTGCAGAAACGCGGCCAGGCCGGGCAGTTCGTCGAGGTCGAAGTTGCCGGCGCGGGCGCGGGCGTTGTGCCGTTTGCAGCCGAAGTAGACGGCGTCGGCCCCGTTCTCGACGGCGGCGCGGACGCAGTCCCAATCGCCCGCCGGCGCCAACACCTCGGGGCGGTGGCGCGTGGGGGCGCGGTCGGCCGCTTCCGACGCGGCGGCGCGTGGCGGTTGAATCGTCACCAACTGGCTGGGAATCGACATCGGCGCGTACATCCCCTTTGAATCGGCCGCGGCCGGTGAAGTCCGTCGCGGCGTCGAACTATAATGATAGGCAGCGCGTGGTCCGCCTTCCGAGGGGTCGTACACAGACCGTTCGTTTCGAGCAGGCCGACGGCGGATCGAGCACCAAGGAATCACCGCGTTGACGATTATCCAAGGGACGCTGCGCCCACCTCCGGGACGGTTCGCCATCGTGGCGGCCCGCTTCAACAGTTTCATCGTGGAACCGTTGGTGGCGGGGGCGCGGGACGCCTTCGAGCGACACGGGGTCGACGCGGCGGCGATCGACGTGGTGTACGTGCCCGGGTCGCTTGAAATCCCGCTGGTGGCGAAGAAGGCGGCCGAGAGCGGCCGGTACGTGGCGGTGGTGGCCTGCGGCGCGGTGGTGCGGGGCGAAACCGACCACTACGACGTGGTGGTGGGGCAGTCGGCCGGCGGACTGGCGCAAGCGTCGCTGACGACCGGCGTGCCGATTTTGAACGCGGTGCTGACGACCGACACCGTCGAACAGGCGATCAACCGGGCCGGCGCGAAGGCGGGCAACAAGGGGGCCGACGCGGCGGCGGCGGCGATCGAAATGGTCAACTTGCTGCAACGACTGAGCGACGACGCGACCGCGAAGGGGGCGCGATGACGCCGATCAAACCGCGACCAGGGCGCCGCGACGCGCGGGCCGCCGCCGTGCAACTGTTGTGCGCGCTGGACGCGAATCCGGATTCGCCGACGGCGGCCGGGAAGTCGCACCTGAAAAAGAAGCTGGCCCACTCCAAGCTGGAAGAGTTCGCCTGGAACCTGGTGGAAGGGGTGCGGCGGGAGAAGGCGGTGGTCGACGCGCTATTGGCGGCGTCGGCCGAGAACTGGACGCTGCACCGCATGCCGATGGTCGACCGGAACATCCTGCGGGTGGCGGTCTTCGAGATGTGCGTCGACCGAAAAATCGACGCGGCGGTGGCGATCAACGAAGCGGTGGAGATCGGCAAGGCGTTCTCGACGGCGGAAGCGCCGCGCTTCATCAACGGCGTTTTAGATCGAGTGGCTCGACGGAACGACGTACGGGTGGACCGGACGGCGGCGCCGGTCGAGGCGGCGACGGAAACCGAAGTACAGGCCGGGTTCGACTCGGCGGAGTCCGACGAATGAAGACGAACTGGCGATCGGGCGTTTGGAAAGCGGCGTCGGCGTGGTTGGCCGCCGGGCTGATCGGTCTGCCGTGTTTCGGCGCCCTTCCCGGAAAACTAGGCGTCGGCCGGTTTCCGGACGATCTCGTCCGCGAACTGGGGCTGCCGATCGGGGCGGTGTTGTACCGGGTGGCGACGGCCTCGGCGGCGGGCGCCGCCGGCTTGAAGGCGGGCGACGTGGTCCTGTCGGTCAATGGGCAGGCCGCGGCCAACTTCGACGAACTGGCCGCCCTCATTGCCGACGTCGGCGCCGGCCGCAAGGCGACGATCGTCTACGAACGGAACGGCCAACAGCGCACCGCCGAAACGACGCTATCCGCCTGGACAGGCGACGTCGGGGAAGCCAGCTACCGCGACGCCCTCGAGTTCCTGAAGGATCGGCGGATCCGCCAGGACGGACCGTTGCTGCGGCTGGCGATCGCGGAAAACCTTTGGGAATTGGGTCGGCGGACGGACGCCGTCGACCAACTGGAAGAGGCGGTCGGCGTCTTTGCGAACCACCTGCCGCTGGCGGCGCAGCGGTTGGACTACGCCAAACGGTCGGGCCGGTACGAAGAATACGCGAAGGCGGTCGACGAAGCGGCGAAGCGGTTCCCGAATTCGCTTGAACTTCAACTACAAGTCGTCGACGCCAAGATGGCGCTGGGGAAGCTGGGCGAGGCGGAAAAGCTGGCCGCCGCCGCCGCCCGCGCCACCACCGGCGTGTTCTTCAGCGACAAGGAGAATCAAGCCGAGGCGTTGCAGAAGTGGGGCGTGGCGCGGTTCCGTCAGGGTAAATCGCTGTCGGACCCGGCGTTGGGACCGGCGAACGACCCCGGCCAATGGACGCACGCCGCCCTCGACGGCATGCGGTTCTGGCGCCAGCAATTCGGCGACAAGCCGCTGTACGTCGTCGAAGGCAAGGCGTCGGAAGTCGAGTTCCGCCAATCGCCGGTCTTGTTCGGCCTGGCGCCGTACCGGATGCACGGATTGACGGTGTCGGTCAACGGAGTGGAAACGCCGCTCGCGATCGTCGACACCGGAGCGTCGCACACGCTGCTGAGTACGTCGGTGGCGCGGGCGGCGGGCGTTCCCCTGTCGAAGGACGAGAAGACGGCGGCCGGCTCGTTGGCGTTCACGGCGCGGGCGGGCGTGGTCGACGAATTCCGCATCGGCGACCTTGTCTTGCGGAACGTGCCGGTGACGGTCGGCAACCCGCCGCCGCTGGTGATGACCGAGGCGAAGGCGGCCATCGGCGTCGACGTCATGCACCACGTGCGGTTCGTGTTGGACTACCCGAACCGCCGAATCCGCGTCGAACCGGCGGCATCGCCGTCGGCCCCGCCTCCCGACGCCGAGGTGTGGGACATCCCATTGTGGACGTTTCCCGAACACGTGCTCAGCGTCGCGGACGTCGGCGGGGCGCCCGCCCGCACGCTCATCGATTCCGGCAATTTCGCGCAGACGTTGGTCTGGCCCAACTGGGCGCGGCGGAACATCCCGAACCATCCGGGGGCGCTCAGTTCCGTGTTGCTCTACGCGATGACCGACCCGCAGCGCGAACTGCCGGGAATCGAATTGGGCGGTCGGTCGTTGCCGAAATGGCCGGTGATGGACATGCCGCCGATGACGTTGCAGGGGGTCGACCTGTTGGACCTACTGATGGGGCACGACCTGCTGTCGCAGTACCGGGTGGAGATCGACATGATCGGCCGGCGGCTGCGGCTGTACTCGCCGACCGGCAAATTCAAGCCGCCCGTGGCGCCGCGACCGTTCGGTCGGTAGCGCCGAGGCCGTTCGCCCGGCGGGTCAGTGCCCTTTGACCTGCTGGCGAAGTTCCCACACCGCCCCGGTGACCGCCGAGGCTTCGCCGTTCTTCAGCACCTGTTTCACCTTTTCGACGGCGGCCTTCAGTTTGGTCGTTCGTTCGCCGCTGAGCTTCCGCGATTCGTCTCGCATGTACTTCTCGGCCTCGAAGACGGCGGCGTCGGCCGACTGCCGCACTTCCTCCAAATCGCGCCGCTTCTTGTCTTCTTCGCGGGCTTGTTCCGCCTCGGCCTTCATACGTTCGATGTCGGCCGGCGACAGGCCCGACGAGCTTTCGACCTTGATCGACCGTTCGAGACCGGTGTCGAGATCCTTGGCGGCCACGCTGAGGATGCCGTTGGCGTTGATGGAGAAGGTGACTTCGATCTGCGGGACGCCGGCGGGGGCGGGTCGGATTCCTTCCAGCCAGAACTTGCCGAGGGTCCGATTGTGGGCGGCTTGGTCCCGCTCGCCTTGCAGGACGTGCAAGCCGACCTCCTGCTGACCGTCGCGGGCGGTGGTGAAGATCTCCCGTTTGATGCAGGGAACGGTGGTGTTGCGGTCGATGAGCCGGGTGAACAGGCCGCCGCGGGTTTCCAAGCCGAGTGACAACGGGGTGACGTCGAGGAGGAGGAACTCCTCGAACTTGCCGTCGAGCATGCCGGCCTGGACGGCGGCGCCGACCGCCACCGCTTCGTCGGGGTTGATCCCCTTGAACGGCTCGCGGCCGAAGATTTCCTTGGCTAGGTCGCGGACCTTCGGCATGCGGGTGGCGCCGCCGACCAGCACGACTTCGTTGATCTCGGAAGACTTGATTTTCGCGTCGGCGAGCGCCTGCAGGCAAGGCTGGCGCATGCGGTCGTAAAGGCCGGCGGTCATCTGCTCGAATTGAGCGCGGGAAATGGTGAGCTGCAGGTGCTTGGGGCCGAAGGAGTCGGCGGCGATATAGGGCAGGTTGAGGTCGGTCTGCGGTTGGCTGGTGAGTTCGCGTTTGGCTTTCTCAACGGCTTCCTGAAGCCGTTGGAGGGCCATCGGGTCGTTGCGGGGGTCGATGCCGGTTTCGCCGCGAAAATGCTCGGCGGCGTAGTCGATGAGGGCGAGGTCGAAGTCGTCGCCGCCGAGACGGGTGTCGCCGTTGGTGGCGAGGACGTCGAAGAGGCCGTCGCGGATGCGCATGACGGTGATGTCGAAGGTGCCGCCGCCGAGGTCGAAGACGACGATGGTTTCGTTGCGGC
>JBOFFD010000032.1:0-2043 GCA_051648425.1 Planctomycetia bacterium | reverse complement strand
GTCCCGCCTGCACGAACCAGTGGGCTGCCGGTGCTACGAAGGTTCGTGCAGGCGGGACGCCCGCACCACAAACTTGGACCGTTTCCTTGCCTACTAAAGGCTCAACCCCGCGACGGCGAACCTTGGCGCCGCCGACGGGTCTTACCGCCGATGGACGGGCCGGGGCGGCCGAATGGGTTCTTTAAGAAGACGCACGAGGGGGATGTTCATGGCGATGGTGTTGCCGAAGGGTTATCGGTTCGCGGGGGTTCATTGCGGCGTGAAGGCCGACCCCGCCCGCCGCGACGTGTCGCTGGCGACTTCGGACGGGCCGGCGGCCGCGGCGGCGGTCTTCACCACCAATCGCGTCGCCGCCGCCCCGGTGCAGGTCAGCCGGGACCGGGTGCCGGGCGACGCCGTCCGCGGCGTGGTGCTGTCCAGCGGCAACGCCAACGCCTGCACCGGCGACCAAGGCCGGCGCGACGCCGAGGCGATGACCGCCCGGCTGGCCGATCGGCTGGGCTGCGCGCCGGCGCAGGTGCTGGTCTGTTCGACGGGGGTCATCGGCCGGACGTTGCCGATCGAAAGAATCCTGACCGGGATCGACGCCGCCGCCGTGACGCTGGGGGCCGGGGCCGAGGACTTCGAGCGCGCCACCCTCGGCATCATGACGACCGACACCCGGCCGAAATCGGCGGGCCGAACCGTCCACCTGCCGGAGGGAACGGTAGAGGTCGTCGGCTTCTGCAAGGGTGCGGCGATGATCGGCCCGAACATGGCGACGATGCTGGCGGTGGTCATGACCGACGCCGCCGTTCCCGCCGCCCGGCTCGACGCGATGCTGCGCGCCGCCGTCGACCGCAGCTTCCACTGCGTCAGCGTCGAAGGGCACACCTCCACCAACGACACCGTCATTTTGCTGGCGAACGGGGCGGCGGGAACCGGTCCGCTGGTCGACGACGCGCCGGTGGCGGCGGCGGTGGCCGAGGTCTGCATGGAGCTGGCCCAGGCGATCGCCCGCGACGGCGAAGGCTTGACGCACTTCATCACCATCGACGTGTCCGGCGCCCCCAGCGACGGCGACGCCCGGCGGATCGCCAAGGCGATCGCCGACAGCCCGCTGGTGAAGACGGCGATCTGCGGCGCCGACCCGAACTGGGGCCGGATCGTCAGCGCCGCCGGCTATGCGGGGGTGCCGTTCGCCGAGGAAGACCTGTCGCTGATGATGAACGGACTGAAGTTGTACGACCGCGGCGCCCCGGCGCCGTTCGACAAGGCGGCGGCGTCGGCCTCGCTACGCGATTCCTTCGACACCCACATCGAATTGCGGTTCACCCTCGGCGCCGGCTCCTGCCGCTTCTGGACCTGCGACCTGACGCACGAGTACGTCTCGATCAACGCCGACTACACGACCTAGAATAAGTCGACGGAGCGTCGGGATCGTCTTCGGGAGGCCGCCGTGAAGCAAACGATGGTATGGTTGTCGTTCGACCTCGGTACCCCCGGCGACTACCAGGGCATGTACGAATTCCTCGACGAACGCGGCGCCAAGGAATGCGGCGACGGCATCGGCGTGTTTCCCTTTCTCCACGAAGGTGGACTGGATTCGGAATTATCGGACGCCTTGCGAAAGGCGGTTAAGATCAATCGGCGGTCTAGGGTCTACATCGTGACGGGGGCCGACGACGGCAAGGCCAGGGGGCGGTTCCTTTTCGGCGGACGGAAGCCGTCGCCCTGGACCGGCTACCACGCCGTCCAAACCGATGAACAAGAAGTCGATGAGTAAGTTTCTACTCGTCGACGTGTGTAAGAACCGCGGCGTCGAAATCATTTGCGCTTGAAGCGATCGGCGAACGCCGCGCACTGGAAGAACCATGACCGCCGACTCCTCGAAAGACCGACCGATCGTCTTAGCCTTCACCGGTGCGAGCGGGGCGGCGTACGGGCGGCGGCTGTTGGAGCTGCTGCTGCGGGCCGGGCGCGAGGTGCATTTGACGTTCAGTCCGTCGGCGTGTCAGGTTTTCCATGAGGAACTCGGTCTGACGATCGACCCGCGGCGGTTCG
>JBOFFD010000031.1:0-5019 GCA_051648425.1 Planctomycetia bacterium | reverse complement strand
CCCCGGCCAGCGTCAGCCTCTTCCAGTTCTTCGGCGCCCGTCCGACCACCCGCTTGCCGCGCGGCCCCCGGCCGTAACTCCGCGTCATGTTCGTCTGCAGACCGGTCTCGTCCAGCCACACCCGACGGCCCCGGCGGCGACCCCCGCTCGGCTCGGCGGCGGTCGGCTCGGCGGGAACCGGCTCGGCGGGGACCGACGCGGCCTGCTCGGCCGCTTCCAACGTCTCCGACCAAGCGGCGCGGGCCGCCACTACGTCGGGACGATCCTGCTCCGTCGCCCGCCCGACTTTTTTTTCAAGGTGATCGCCATCCGCACGAGCAGGCGGTGAAGACACGGCAGCGACATCTCCAACCCCAGCCGCTCGCGGAGTTGCCACAGCGTCAAACTCGGTTCGGCCGCGATCAGCTCCCGCAGGGCGTCGCGCTGGGCCGGGGTCGTCTTGGGCGGCCGGCCCGGCTGCGGGTCGGCGGAATAGTCGCCGTTCCGTTCGCGGCGGCGCTGCAGCAGCTTGCGGACGAAGACATCGCTGACCTGGAAGACGCGCGCGATCGCGCCGCGGAAAAGTTCGCCGGCGTCGCACGCCGCCACGACCCGGTCCCGCACCTCCTGACTGACCCGCTTCGCCACGCCCGGCCTCCCTACCTGGAACCACCTCGCCATCGCCCACATAATTGATACAGTCGATACCAAGTAAAGCAAAACGCTCTAATGCTGAACCGACGTCGGCATTCGGCAGAATGATGGCGTGTGAGTGTCGAGTGTTTGATCATTTAAGGTCGGTTTCACTTTAAGCATTGCTTTGTCGACGATTGCGTCGATCGATCGGCGGAAGTCTGAATGGAAGTTGTTTCACGGCGAAGTCGAAGCGTACCACGCCGGCGGCAAGGCCTCCAAGAAGCCGGCCAATGGAATCGGCAGCCACGTCGGTCTATTCTTTCGTTCGTACTCGACTTCGTAGCAGACCTTCTCGATCAACTCGACCACCAGCAGCACCTCGAAGCCCGGATCTTCGGGGACGAGCGCCGACCCTTTCACGACCGATCGATACCCCGACAGGAACGCTCGGCATGACGCCGCCCGCCACTGCTCGGCCGACACCGCCTTCCTCGCGTCGAACCGTCCCTCGCGCAGCGCGACGTGGCGGGCGTAGTCGAACGAACGCAGCATGCCGGCGACGTCTTTCAGCAGCGGCTGCTTGCGGCGCCGTTCTTCCAGCGGCCGCAACGGCTCGCCCTCGAAGTCGACTAGGTACACGTCGTCGCCCGCGATCAGCACTTGGCCCAGGTGGAAGTCTCCATGCAGTCGAGCGACCACGCCGCCCGGCGCCTTGCCGGCGGCCGCGGCGAGAAAGGCCTTGAGCAGAGAGCGGGCCTCCAGCACGCGGTCGACGGCCGCCGCCGCGTCGCCTTCAAAGCCAGCGTGGTCGTCGCGCAGTCGGTCCAGCATCGCCGTCGCTTCCCGGTCCACCGCGTCGAGCCGCTCGCGCCACCGCCGGTCGTCCAACGGTTCGGGTCGAAAGGCGGGGTCGGATGGATCGCTCGCCAACGCCTGGTGAAGCTCGGCGGTGCGCCGCCCAAGGCATACCGCCAACGGCCAGCCTTCGGACGATGGATCGTCCGCGAGCAACATCGCCCGCAAGTCGGTCAGCGCGTTGGACCAGGCGTCGCCCTGGTTCGGAATCAGTTCGTGGACGACGCACAACGTCCAGGGCGGGCCGGCTTCCGGCGCGTAGTCCAACGCGGCGACGAAGCGGGGCGAATTCCGAAACGAAGTCCGCTCGGTCAGAAACCGCGAGATTTCGACTTCCGGTTGTACCCCGGGTTGGACTTTTCGGATGATTTTGACGTTGAACAACCCGCCGACCGACGCCGACGAATTGCTTTGCTCGGCGTCGCGGGGTTCGACGCTCATCTTCGCGGCGGCGTCGGCGCTTGGCGCGTCCGGCGCGGCGATCGACCGCAAGGGACTGTCGGCGTCGGTCAAGCAGGCGTTCAGGAACTGCGAGTAGGCGTCTGGGAAGAAGGCGGCGTCGCAAAGAAAGCCGCGGCGAGGTTCAGGGCCGTCGTCGCGTGTGAAGCGGGCGATGCAGGCCGACGCGGCGACGGCGGGGTGGTCGTCGCCGCACGGGACGTAGGGGACGAAATAAAACTGCTGTTCCTCGGAAGCGAACTCGACCGCGACGACGGCGGCCGTGCAGCGGCCCGTCAAGCCATGGTCCGCAGCCGCCTGCATCGGAAAGGCGTCGACGAGCGTCACCCGCCGGATCGGTCGGTCTTTGCCGCCGAACCAGCGGCGCTTGGGCAGAAAAGCCTTCAACGCGACGGCGAAGGCGTCGCGGTCGGCGGCCGAGGCGGGACGACCGACGGCGTCGAGCGTGAGGGGCGGGGCGTCGTCCATGGGAACCTCGCGGTGCTTAACGGGGTCGAGTGCATCCGCCGTGCCCGGCGAACGGCGCCGGCCGTCGTTTTCGGGAAAATCGGCTAGGGAAGCTCGCCGGCGCCGGTGCGATTCCGCCAATCCTAGCGTTTCCGCTAGGAGACGGCCCGCGAACAAGTCGAACGTCGCCCTCCGAAAATTTGCCACCGTCCCATCGATCGGGCAAACTACCCCGTCGAAGAGTCGCGGTAGACTCGATGTTCTTTCGGATCGGTCGATACGTTCGACGGCCCGAAACCTTGCAAGGACAGCGTCGATGCAGCTATGGACAGCCCTCCGCCGCCGATCGTCACGCCCGGTCGCGGCGAAACCGGCCTTGCTTCGCTTCGACGCCTTGGAAGACCGAGCCGTTCCCGCGGCGGCGGCGTTGGATCCATTCTTCAGCGACGACGGGCGGGCCGCCGCCGGCGTCGTCGACGCGCAACCCGGCACCCGCACCGCCGCCGCCTTCCAGTCGGACGGCAAACTACTCATCGTCGGCACCGCGCTTAACGCCGTCAGTGGATCCAGCGGGCAAGACGTCGTCGTCGCCCGCCTCAACCCCAATGGAACAGTCGACACCACTTTCGGCAACGCCGGGCGCTTCGCCTTCGACTTCGGCGCCAACAAAAGCGAGCGGGCGGTCGGGCTGGCAGTGCAGCCCAACGGGGCCGTTACGGTCGTGGCGAACGGCGTCGACGCGGCGGCAAGCAGCAGCGGGGCCGACGTCGTCGCCTTCCAACTGACGCCGGCCGGCACCCTCGATACTGGCTACGGCGTCGGCGGCAAGGCGGCGTTCGAGTTCTCGACCGACGACGCGCTGATCTCGGCGTCGTCCGCGGCGCGGGCGGTCAACGGTACGGTGTTGGTCGCCGGCGTGACGCGAAACGTCGTCGGACCGACGTCGGGCGACGACGTGTTCGTCTTCAACATCGCCGCCAACGGAGCGCTCGACGCCTCGTTCGACGGCGACGGTCGGACCGCCTTCGAGTACTCCCCCGGCGACGCCTTCGTCACGGCCGACGGCCTGGCGGTGCATTCCGACGGCCGGTTCGTCGTCGCCGGCGAACTGCGGGACTTGGGGTCGACGAGTGGTCGGTTCGGCGTCGCCCGGCTGAACACCAACGGTTCGATCGACAATACGTTCTCCTCCGACGGCCGGGTCGACTTCAAAATCACGGGCGGCTCCGACGGGGCGCGGGCGGTCGCGGCACTGGGCGACGGCAAGATCGTCGTGGTCGGTCGGGCGGCCAACGACTTCGGCGTCGCCCGGCTCAACGCCGACGGTTCGTTCGACTCGACGTTCGGCATTCAAGGACGAACGACGGTCGACCTTGCCGCAGGCATGGACGTAGCCCTGGGCGTGGCGGTGCAGGGGGACGGAAAGATCGTCGTCGGCGGGACGGCGAGCGTCAATGGAACGACGCTGTTCGCGGTCGCCCGACTGATGCCGAACGGCGCCCCCGACGTCACGTTCGACGGCGAAGACGGTAAGACGGTGGTTTCGTTCGTCTTCGGACCGGACGAAGCGTCGACGGTGCTGCTAAGCGCCGAGGGCCGCATCCACCTGGTCGGTCAGGCCGACTCGTTCGGCCGCCGCGATTTCGCGGCTGTTCGGTTCAGCGCCGACAACCGCTCGCCCGAAATTAACACGCGGGTCCGCCCCACCATTCGGCGGACGAGCCGCGGCGTTTCGGTCGCGTCGCTGCTTACCGGTCGATTCACCGACGCCGACGGCAACCGCGGCGGCATCGCCGTTTCGGGGCTGACGGGATCCGCTTTCGGGCGTTGGCAATTCTCGTTGAACGACGGGGCGTCGTGGCGGACGATCGGCACGGTCTCATCCAACCGGGTTTTGCTACTGCAACCGAACGCTCGACTTCGGTTCGTGCTCAACCGGGGACAGAACGCTCGGCAGGCGGTGATTCGGTATAACGCCTGGGACCGCACCCTCGGCGAGAACGGAACGTACTTCAATGCCGCCGCGACCGGCCGCGGCGGTTCCAGCCCGTTCAGCCTGGGCCGAGCGACGGCGGTCGTTTCACCGCGCCGCGCGACCCCCACGACCCCCGCCGCCCGGTCGGCGACGATCGGCGACCCAACCCCCGCCGCCCGCGACGCCTACTTCCGCCGGCTGTCGAACGGCTGACGTTACTGACTTCACGATGCGGCCGAACGTTCCAGTTCAGCCGCCGGGGTCTCCGGCGACGACTGAATGTCGGAAGAGACCGGAGTCTCGGCTCCGACAGGCTGCAACGCCTTTTTTCTGCAGGGGCGGACGTGCGACGCCGTCAACGAATTTAAGACCGCTCTGCTTTTCTCGCTCCTTGACATCCTGGAAGATGGCGTCCAAATCGTAGTTGAAGCGGGCGGCGTGAGCGTCTCGTATTCGACGAACTTCATCGACGATCGGGTCGTTCACGGCTTGGACTCCAGCAGGTCTTCAGGCGTACAAATGATCGGCGGCTTATTACGTCGGCAAATAACTTCATCAGAAAGATGCCATCAGCCTGTCAGCGGTGTCATGTGTACTGCACCTCCGGATGGTCGAAGTACGCGGCGACCTTCGCCGGAAGCCCGCGGAGGGCTTCCATGAATTCCTCC
>JBOFFD010000030.1:0-2710 GCA_051648425.1 Planctomycetia bacterium | reverse complement strand
CGAAGTGGTCGTCGAGCGGCGCGAAGACCTGCAGGCCGAAAGTGATCGCCGGGTCGCTGCGGGCGGTGTCGGGCAGACTGACGATGTCGACGCCGTGCTGGCCGGCGACCCCCAGCCAGAACCGCGTCTCGGCGCCGGTCTTCCAAACGTGGTTCCAAAAGACGTTGATCTGGGAAATCGGTTGAAGTTGAAACTGGCGGCCGAGGACTTCGACGTCGTCGCCCTGCGTCGCCAACGTGCCCCAGAGACCGATTTCGTCGCGGACGCCGAAATTGACGGCGGTTTCAGCGCGGACCTGGCCGGTGGTGGTCGTGGCGAAGTAGTTCGAGAACTGGAAATCGTAGGCCGCCGCCGCGTACCAGCCTTCGGTGCGGCGGAACAGGCCCAACGTGGTGAACGTTTGCACGCGGTCGGTCGTCCCTTCGACGACCCGCAGCACCTTCACCCCGGCCTTCGACAGATTCACCCCAACGCCGACCTGCGCCCCGACGCCCAAACTCGGCGCCAGCGGAAGGCCCCAGTTGGCCGCGAAGGTGCCGCCGAAGTTCGCGTTGATGCCGAGATCCTGCGGCTGCCGCGACGCCTCCAGCCCGCCAAAGACCGACAGCGTGTCGAACGGCGACCAACCGTCGTCGAGTTTCCAGTCGGGGGCCGCCGCCGTTTCGACGGTCGACTCGACGACCGCGGGATCGAGGACGATAATCTCGCTCGACGGCTCGCCGCCGAAAGTGACCGCCGCCGCGAAGAGGCAGCCGACCGCCGCGCCGGAAAGTCGGGCAAGCGTACGGCGACGGCGGCGCTCCATCAGAGTAAACCCTTGAGTTCAGACGATCTTCAAACGATCCGCCGACGGCTGACGAGCGACCTTACCGCTTGTATCGGTTGAAAGGGTTGGTCGGCTTGCGAAAGATGTCGACGGATCGGCCGCCGCCCCACATAGACTGATCGATGGAAACCAATACCACGGAGCCGCGACGTGCCCGACGAACCATCACCCGGCGAGAAGCCGTTCACTCACTTCGACGAAACCGGCGCCAGCCGCATGGTGGACGTGTCCGACAAGCCGGTGACGCGGCGGACGGCGGTGGCGTCGGGGTCGGTCGAAATGGCGCCGGAGACGTTGCGCCGCATCTTGGACCGGTCGTTGGAAAAAGGGGATGTGCTGGAGGTCGCTCGCCTCGCCGGCATCATGGCCGCCAAACGGACCGACGAACTGATTCCGCTGTGCCATTCGTTGCCGTTGTCCAGCGTGACCCTGGAATTCACGCCGTGCGAACCGAACGTTTTGCGGGTCCGGGCCGTCTGCACCGTCGAGGCGAAGACGGGGGTCGAGATGGAAGCGCTGGTCGCCGTCGGCATCGCCTGTTTGACCGTCTATGATATGTGCAAGGCGGTGGACCGCCGCCTGCGGATCGTCGACGTGCAACTGGAAGCGAAATCCGGGGGCCGTTCGGGAGACTTCCGCCGATAGGCCGACTTTTCCACGTCCCCCCGGTGGTGCGACGAGATGTTGGCCTAGCTTTTTCAAGATCTGCTTTCAATAATTATTGAAAGAACAGAAATCCGGTCCGCAAGGAGCCGCTCGTGTCCGCTGTCATTGTTGGAACGACGTCGTTCAGGACGCCGGCCGGCCCGTCCGGCCCATCCGTCGCGCCGGCCTTGGAAACGCAACTCGCCGCCTTGTATCGTCCGATCGCGGACGAGTTGGCGGAATCGGAAGCCGTGTTTGAAGAGGAACTGCGTTCGCCGATCTCGTTCGTGCAGACCCTCACCCGGCGCATCGAATCGTATCGGGGCAAGCGGCTTCGGCCCGCCCTGTTGCTGTTGACGGCCAAGGCGTGCGGCGGCGTCAAGCCGGAGCATGTGACCCTGGCGGCCGTCGTCGAGATGGTGCACACCGCGACGCTGGTGCACGACGACGTGCTGGACGAAGCCGACGTCCGGCGGTTCGTCCGTACCGTCAACGCCGACTGGGGCAACGAAGCCAGCGTCCTTTTGGGCGACTACCTCTTCACGCACGCCTTCCACCTGGCCGCCAGCCTGCCGACGACCTTCGGCTGCCGCACCATCGGCCGGGCGACCAACCTCGTGTGCGAAGGGGAGCTGCACCAGATATCGGAGCGGGGCGTCTTCGAGCTTGCCGAGGACGAGTACATCGACATTCTGGCCGGGAAGACGGCCGAGTTGATCGCGTGCAGTTGCGAACTCGGCGCCCACTACGCCGACGCCCCGCCGCGGGTGGTCGCCGCGATGGCGTCGTTCGGCCGCAACCTGGGCATCGCCTTCCAGATCGCCGACGACCTGCTCGACCTGTTGGGCGACGACCAGACCACCGGCAAGACGACCGGCAGCGACCTGCGGATGCAGAAGACGACCTTGCCACTGATTCGCTTCCGTCAGGCGGCAAGCGCGGAGGCGTTGGAGCGGGGCCGACGACTGTTCGACGACCCGTCGGTCGACCAGCGCGAACGAGTGCGGCGTCTGCTGAATGAAACCGACGCGGTCGACTACACTCGGGCGGCGGCCGGCCGATTCATTCACGCCGCCCTGCGCGATTTGAACGTGCTGGACGAATCGCCCGCGAAGAAAGTCTTACGGACGCTCGCGCAGTTCGTCGTGGACCGCAACGCCTGATTCCGACGCGGCGACGGAGCGAGGTCCATGTTTGTGGTGCGGGCGTCTCGCCTGCACCAACCCACGAGCCCGTGGT